>JAACFA010000204.1 GCA_009937625.1 Gammaproteobacteria bacterium
CCCGAGGCGCGCAAACCCGCGTATAAGCTGAAAATCGATTTTGGCGACGATATCGGCCTGCGCAAATCGAGCGCGCAGATCACCGACCTTTATCAACCGGAAGCGCTGGTGGGGAGACAAATTGTCGCCGTGGTTAATTTCCCTCCCAAGCAGATCGGGCCGATGCGCTCGGAATGCCTGGTCACCGGCTTTCATCGCGCCGATGGAGCGGTAGTGCTGGCGCAGCCCGATAGCGAAGTGCCGAACGGGGCGAGGCTCGCTTGACCGAAATTAGGCTATACTTACACTGCGATTAATGTGAGGAGACAATAATGAAGATGAAACGAATTTTACAATTCCTGATGATTGCGATTGTCGCGCTGACGGCCAGTTTGCCGGCTCAGGCGGCAATGGTGGGTACCGCGCAAATACAGGCGAACATCCCCGTGATGGCCGGCGACGTTACCCAGCAGCGTGAGTGGATCAGGGAGCATCTGGTGAAAGGTGGAGTCGATGAGACTGTTGCCGTAACCAGGGTGGCGTCGATGACCGACGCCCAGGTAGCCGAGATTCATCAACGTATCGACGAGGCGCCCGCTGGTGGAGCCGAGGTATTGATAATAGTCATACTGGTGCTGGTGATCACCGAGCTAATGGGTTATACCGATATCATTCCAAGCTGGCCTGCCAAGTAATTGAAAGGAATTAGCCGGCGTGCACGCCTGCTGGCGTGCACGCTGATTTTATCGATTTATCTCGGGGGATGCGCAACCTCGCCGCAAACCCGCCTGCTGTTAGAGTGCCGTTCTTCCCGCAACAAAAGTACCATTGTGGTCCCGCCGCGCTGGCCGGTGTCATGAACTACCGTGGCGTCGAAGTGTTACCCGATCAACTGGCCGACCTGGTTTACGTGCCCGAACTCAAGGGCAGCCTGCAGGTGGAGATAGTGGCCGCGGCAAGGCAATTCGACCTGCTGCCGGTGAGGCTGAACGGCAGGCTCGAATCGCTGCTACGTGAAGTCGCCGCTGGGAACCCGGTTTTCCTGCTGCAGAACCTGGGCCTGGACCTGTACCCGGTGTGGCATTACGAAATCCTGGTTGGTTATGATCTCGATCAACGCCAGATGATCCTGCGCTCCGGAGTTCATCGACGCATTACTCGGGAATTCGCGCTGTTCGAAAAGACCTGGCAACGCGCCGGTCACTGGGCGCTAGCGGTCGTCGCAACCGATTCGATCCCCGCTACCGCCAGTGCCGAAGCCTACCTGGAGGCGGTGATCGGCATGGAACAGGTCGGCCGCATAAGCGGCGCAAACGCCGCTTACGCCACGGCGCTCAGGCGCTGGCCCGACAGCCTGCTCGCCCACAGCGGTCTGGGCAATACGGCTTACGCCCTGGGTGAATTCAGCGCTGCCGAATCGGCATATCGTGATGCGTTGGCGCTCGACCCGGAAAAGGCCGAAGTCTGGAATAATCTCGCCTACACGCTGGCGCAACTGGGGCGGCATGAAGCCTCGATGGAAGCGATTCGCCGTGCAGTCGAACTCGATCCCGACAATGAGAATTTCAGAGACAGCCTGAACGAAATCTCCGGTGGTCAACAATAACGGTATTCTTTCGTCGTCGGGTGACGGTCATAGACGTTGGGAAGGCTAACCGGCGCCTGATTTGATAACATCGCGAGAATTCCAGAGTAAAGCGGCAGGCCCGATGAAGAATCCCGATTTCCCGGAAGGCGAACGCGGCTCGTTCGCTGCCGATGCGCGGCTTTCCCCAACCCTGCCATCGCGTTACTACCATGACCCCGAAATATACGGTCGGGAATTGCGAGCCGTTTTTCAGCGCAGTTGGTGTTACGTCGGCCACGTCAGCGAGTTGCCGAACCCCGGCGATTTTCGGGTCGAATCCGTGGCCGATCAGTGTATTTTCCTGTTGCGCGCCGAGGACGGCGAGATCAGGGCGTTTTACAACGTTTGCCAGCATCGCGGGCACGAATTGCTGCAGGGCTCGGGATCGCGTAAAAAACGAATCGTTTGTCCCTACCACGCCTGGACTTACGATCTCGACGGGGCGTTGATCCAGGCGCCCCATACCGACCGGTTGCAGAATTTCGATGCCGCGGAGTTTTCACTGAAACCCGTGCGCCTGGCCACCTGTGCCGGCTTACTGTTCGCCAACCTCGACCCGGCGGCTGCCGAATTCGAACAGGCATACCCCGGGCTGGCGCAGACCTTTAGCGATAGCCTGCCCGCCATCGAAAACTTTGGCGCCGCGATTCAGCTCGATTACGATATTGCAGCCAACTGGAAAATCGTGGTCGACAATTTTTCCGAGGGTTACCACATTCCGGTAGCCCACCGCCAGTTAACCCGGGTGCTCGAAGTCGGCAGCGGTAACCGTTCCCGCGTCGAGGAGCACTATGCTTTTTTCGAATCTCGCTCCAGGGCGGGTTACGAAGGACTGGAACTCGAGGCAGGATTGCCGTACCGCTCCTGGACCCTGTGGCCCAATACCTGCTTGCTGAGCCTGCCGGGCTGCGAAAACCTGATTGTGATCCGGATGGCACCGGACGGCCCCGAGGGCTGTCGCGAGCACGTCGACCTGCTGACGATAGACGGTGAAGTATCGCCCACCGTGGAAGCGCTGCGCAGGTTGTTTGCCGAGTGCTTCAACCAGGAAGATATCGCAATCGTCGAAAGCGTGCAGCGCGGTCTCAAGTCGCTAGGTTACGACCAGGGACGTTACGTTGTCGACGACCGCGATGACTGGTATTCCGAATCCGGCTTGCACAAGTTCCACCGGTTGATCCTGGCGGCGCTGGCGAGCTGAATCCCGTTTTCAAGTTCCGCAACCCGAACCGTAGAAACCAGCCGGCGGGGCCGAGCGCTGCAGCGGCCGTAGCGTCGGATTCCTGCCGAGGGTAACTCCGGACGATGCCGCGTTGCCTGGCGCGCTTTTGCCGGCCATCGCCGGTTACAGTTTATAGTCAGGTTCTTCGCGGTCGAGAATTTCACGAATCTCGCGCAGGTGCACGTCGCAGGAGCCGATTCGATTAGTGTAATCTTCCCACTGCCGCGCCGTCTTCTCGGCGACGGCGTCGCTCGCGATGCGCAGCGGTTTGCCGGTCATCAGGGCCGTGATGTAGTTGCGACAGGCGCGTTCGAAATAAAACAGCTCATCGAAAGCGCTCGCGATCGTATCACCGACGGCCATGACGCCATGGTTGCCCATGATCAGAATTCGATTATCACCCAGCGTGGTGGTGAGGCGCTCGGCCTCGTCACCGAGCCCCATGCCATCGAAACCGTCGTCGACGGCAACCCGGTTGAAATAACGCATCGTGTTCTGGTCGATCGGCGGTAATCCCGATTCCTCGAGCGATGCCAGTACCGTGGCGTACTTCGAATGGACGTGCATGACACAGCGCGCCTGCGGCAAGTTACGATGCATGGCACCGTGGATCGCCCAGGCGGTGGGGTCGGCTTTCTCGGCAGCGGCGGCGTTGGCGTCGAGTAACAGTAAGCCAGCGGCCCGCATGTTGGAGAAATGTCTCCCGAACGGATTGATCAGGAACTGGCTACCGTCACCCGATACCGCGTAGCTGAAGTGATTGGCGACTCCCTCGTCCATGCCGAGCCTCGCGGTCATGCGAAATGCCGCCGCGAGATTGCAGCGATCTTCGTAATACGGATCGGCAGTAACCGATTGTTCGCCGGTATCGACGACTGAAATCGACATGGGTTGCTCCTGTTGTCTGGCCCGAGAGGAAATTAAAACTCAGCACGGGCGGGCGGGCAATACAATTTTCCCGATCGCCGCAACAGCATTATTTGTTTTATAGTTACGCGGATGAATCATTTTGCGCATCTGGTATTGTCGCAGCCGACGCTGGAATCGACGGTAGGCAACCTGCTGGGGGATTTTGCGCGTGGCCTGGATCAACGCAGCCTGCCGCGCGCGGTGCTCGCCGGGCTGCAGAATCATCGCGCGGTGGACCGCTTCACCGATGCCCATCCGCGGGTGCGGGCGATGAAGCGGGGCTTCAGCCCCGAGCGCCGGCGCTTTGCCGGCATCGCGCTCGATATCTACTTCGACCACCTGCTGATCAATCACTGGCAAGAGTTCGAGCAACGCCATCTCGAGTCCCTGATCGGCGACTTCTATCAGCGGATGTCGGCGGGTCGCGAGCTAATGCCGCGTGACAACATGCGCCGGGTCACCAGCCGCATGATCGAGTACGACTGGTTTGGATCTTATCGGGATATCGATGCGGTCGCGGAGTCGCTCGACCGCGTCGCCGGGCGCATCCGCTTTGCCAACCGGTTTGATAACGCGATCGAGGATTTGCTGCGTAACCAGGAAATGATTCGCGACGGTTTTATCGAATTCTACCCCGAGTTACAGCGGCACGTCGCCGAACTGGCGCTCGAGTCGTTCTAGCAATCGACGACCTTGCCCGGATTCATGATGTTTTGCGGGTCCAGCGCGCGCTTGATTGCCTGCATCGTTTCCACCGCTCCGTCGCCGTGCTCGTTGCGCATGTGCTTGAGTTTGCCCATGCCGATGCCGTGTTCACCGGTGCAGGTGCCGCCCATGTCGATGGCGCGTTGTACCATGCGTTTGTCGATCTCCAACGCTTTTTCGAACATCGCATCGTCGTCCGGATCGATGAACATCGTGCTATGAAAGTTACCGTCACCAACGTGGCCGATGACCGGTGCGAACAAACCCGAGGCGGCGATGTCAGCCTGGGTTTCGGCGATGCAGTCCGCCAGCCTCGAGATCGGTACGCAAACGTCGGTGACATAACCACGATAGCCCGGGCGCACCGCGAGACCCGCGTAGTAGGCGTCGTGCCGCGCGCGCCAGAGTTTATTGCGATCCTCTTCTTTTTCCGCCCACTGGAACCCGGTGGCACCAAATTCCTGCGAAATTTCATCGAACATCTGCACCTGTTCGGCGACGCCCGCAGAGGTGCCGTGAAACTCAAGAAATAGCGTGTCGAGCTCCGGATAGTCGGTCTTGCTGTAGGCATTGATGGCCTTGATGTAGGCGCTGTCGAGGATTTCGATGCGCGCCACGGGAATGCCCATCTGGATCGTCATGATGGTGGCCTCCGCGGCCGAGCGCACGTCCGGAAAGTTGACGATGGCGGCTGAAATCGACTCGCACAAACCATGCAGCCGCAGGCTGATCTCGGTGATGACGCCCAGCGTTCCTTCGGAGCCGACGAACAGCCGCGTGAGATCGTAACCGGCGGACGACTTGCGCGCGCGGGTGCCGGTTTTGATGATGTCGCCATTTGCCGTCACCACGGTCAGACCGAGCACGTTTTCGCGCATCGTGCCGTAGCGCACGGCGTTGGTACCCGAGGCGCGGGTGGCGGTCATGCCGCCGATCGAAGTATTGGCACCGGGATCGATCGGAAAAAACAGGCCGGTGTCGTGCAGGTACTGGTTGAGCTCGCGCCGCGTGACGCCAGCCTGCACGCGACAATCCATATCCTCGTTATTCACTTCGAGGATCTGATTCATCTGGCTCAGATCGATGCAAATGCCGCCGTTAACGGCCTGCACCTGGCCTTCCAGCGAGGTGCCGGTGCCGAACGCGATCACCGGCGTGGCAGTTGCGGCGCAGAGTTTTACGATTGCGGCCACTTCTTCGGTGCTGTGCGCAAAGCAAACCGCGTCGGGCGCCTGCACCGGGTGCCAGGATTCGCCCCGGCCGTGCTGTTCCAGCACCGACGGACTGGTGCTGATACGCTCACCGAGCAGGTCGCGCAATTGACCAATCAGGGTTTCGCGCTCGGAAATTTTGCTTGCGGGTCGGTTCATGGTTGCTCGTCACTGTTGCTCGACTGGTCGCCAAGTATGCTACAGACGCGGCAGTTTATCACGGTCGCGGGCAAAATCCGCCGCCGTGGAAAAACCGGAGATCGCGTATATACTCAGTTGATCCTAACGGTATTCGCCAAATCACGCGCGGGCAGGCTATA
>JAACFA010000205.1 GCA_009937625.1 Gammaproteobacteria bacterium
GGCGCCAGGCGTATCGACGGCCGCTGCAACCTGATTTGCCAGACATCGGCGCTGGTGCAGGACGAAGTCATCCAGCGCTCGCTGCACGCGCAGGGGCTTGGCGCCGACGCGTTAATGATTCTGCCGCCCTACCTCGAGGGACCAGAAGACGATGACGGGCTGTTTGCATTTTACGAGGCCATCGATGCCAGGGTAAAAACCGACATCATCGGCTACAACATCCCGCAAACCACGGGTATCGGGATTTCGGTCGAGCTGTTCAAACGATTAAACCAGCTCGAACACTTCAACTATATCAAGGACAGCGCCGGCGACCTGACCACCCACCAGGAATACCTCGCCACCGGCTTCAAGGTATTGAACGGCTGCGATCCCAACACCGTGTTTGCGCTTATCGCCGGCGCGCAGGGTTGTATCTGGGGCGGGGCCAACTACATGCCGCGCGAAAGCGTGCAGCTCTACGATCTCGTCGCGCGTGGCGATATCGCCGGCGCGATGGCGCTGTGGTCGCGCATGATTCCGTCGCTGCTCTGTATCTGGCGTGGCAATTACATACCCAAGGTCAAGTCAGCCAGTCGTCAGCGCGGCTTCGACGGCGGCAGCGTGCGCGCACCGCTCGTAGAGCTTTCCAACGACGAACTGCGTGAACTCGCGGCCAGTCTCGAACCCCTGGGTTAAACATTTATGAGTAGCAGACGCAGAAGGCAGGGTGGCAGCGCGGCCCGGCGCGCGGCGGTGGCCAGCGCCGCCGTGGTGCACCACCCTGAAATACGGCGCGGCATACCGCTGATGGAAGTCACTAACCAGGAAGGAGTAGAGCTGATCCATGACTTCGCGATGCGCGTCGCCGAGCAAATAGGCTGCGACTTAAATCGACGGTGAGCGCGTGCGTATCGGGCGCGAGGAACTGCTCGAGCTGATCGGCAAGATCCCGTCATCCTACCTGCATCACGCGCGCAACCCGGAACGCACGGTACGCGTCGGCGACGGCCACGCGGTGGTTTCTCCTTCCTACGGTGCGCCCTTCGTGCGCGACATGGAAGGTGTGCGGCGTTACGCCACGCTCGAAGACCTCAACAATCTGCAGAAGCTCAACCACATGGCGTCGACCGTACACATCGCCGGTGGCACCATCGTCGAGCCGGTCGATATCCCGGTGCCGCACCGGCACCTGCACATGGCCTACAGCGGCCTCAAGTACTCCGATAAACCGATCATCGGTAACGTGACCGCGCGCGAGCGCGCCGCAGACACGGTCGATATGATGAAACTCGTGTTCGGCGAGGAGTTCGCCACCAACAACACGGTGACGACATCGCTAATCAACGCCAACTCGCCGCTGGTGTGGGACGAAACCATGCTCGACGCGCTCAAGGTTTACGCCATGAACAACCAGGCGGTGATGTGCTCGCCGTTCTCGATGGCGGCGGCGAGCACCCCGGCGAGCAATGTCGGCACCGTCGGCGTGGTACTCGCGGAAGCCCTGATGGCGATGGCGATGACGCAGATTATCCGCCCCGGATCGCCGATGCTGTTTGGCGTACCGGCGATGACGGTTGCACTCAACAGCGGCGCACCGGTGCACGGCTCGCCGGATTCGGCGATGGTGCAATTCCTGTCGAACGCAATGGCACGTCATTATAAAGTTCCGCATCGCGCGATCCTGAACGTGGCAACCTCTAAATCGGGTGACATGCAGGCCGCCTACGATTCGATGTGGGGCCTGTTCCCGAGCATGCTGTCGGGCGCCGACTGGTTGACCATGGCCGGCGGCATGCTCGAGGGTGCGCTGACCGTCGGTTACGGCAAAACCATGATCGACTTCGAGCAGCTCGACGCGTTTTATCACTTCCTGCAGGGTCCCGATTTTCACGATATCGAGGAAGTCTTCGAAACCGCCAAACGCGTGGGGCCCGGAGGTCACTTCCTAGGCGAGACCCACACGCTCAACAGCAACCTGTTTATCTTCGACTCGCAGCACAACAATTCCTACGAGCAGTGGGACGTCGAGGGGCGACTCGACAGCGAGGCGGTCGGCGTGTTGAAGGCGAAGAAGTGGCTGCAAAAATACGAAGCGCCGCCGATCGACGCGGGCCTCGACGAGGCGTTACTGGAGTTCATCGCGCGGCGCAGCCGCGAGATTCCGGAGAAGTAATATCCCTACCACGCATTTGATCGGACCGAGATCTTCACTCCCATTTCGATCCTGATATTTTGCTCACCGAAGGCAAACGCTCGCGATCGAGGCCCGGACCTCCAAGAACGGACCTAAGCGGACGCTAGTAAATTCCCGGTGGGCGGCAAAAACCGCAACCCAAAGCGGAAATTGAGTTAGGCAGAATTACCTTATTTGGGTGATGTATGTATTGTAGGTAGCCGCTATGGTGACATTGAGCAGGTATGGTTGACATCTAATAAGTCAACTTGGCGAAACCAGTTTTTTGATCAAACTAAAGGATTTTTTGCAATGCATAGTCAGCGACTCCAGTTTTCCTATGAATTTTTTCCTCCGCGTACGCCAACTATGACGCTTCGATTATGGCGAACGGTAGGCCAACTGGAACGCCTGAATCCAAATTTCTTCTCGATGACTTACGGTGCACTTGGCAGTGCGCAGCAAATCAGTATTGATGCTGCAATTACGATGCACAAGGAGTCACCGGTGCCAGTAGCTGCTCATCTAACCGCTGCCAATGCCACACGCGATGAAACTAATGCTATCGCAAAAAAATTCCATGATGCAGGGATCGATCGAATTGTAGCTTTACGGGGTGATTCCGGCGCAGAGGAGGTGTCGGACAACAGTTACCAGGATGCAATCGAGCTGGTTGAAGGTCTAAAGTCAGTGGCCGATTTCGATATTAGCGTTGCGGCTTATCCTGAAATTCATCCTCAGGCCAGAAGTGCAGCGCATGATTTACAGAACTTAAAGTACAAACTTGACGCCGGGGCCAATCGCGCGATTACGCAGTTTTTTTTGATGCCGACTGTTTCCTGAGATTCAGAGACAGTGCGATAAAAATAGGTATCGAACAGCCGATAATTCCCGGTATCCTGCCAATTCACGATTTTGAAAAAGTACGTACCTTCAGCAAACGCTGCGGTACATCATTACCGGATTCTTTTGAGGTACTATTCGAAAAGTCGAAACATGATCAAATGGCACAATATAACCTTTCAGTAGAACTTGCTGTTGTGCTGTGTGAACGACTCGCACGCGAGGGAGTTACACAATTTCACCTTTATACCTTGAATCAAACCGACATGTGCCTCGATATTAGCCTGGCTCTGGGTTTGAATGTATCTTCACTCAAGAGTATCCATGCTGCATAGGTCTGGTAAAGAATGTTCTCTCCGGAGCTGCAGCTTGTAGTAAATTGACCAACGGCTACCTTCGGTCGAGGCTGTGTAAAAACTCCCAAGACGTACTTTTGAGCGTCGGCTTCCGAGAAAGTTGCCGCTTAGAATTGAAATTTCAGTGGCGATTGCAAACCCACCCGAGACTCTCGCCTCAATAATAAATGCATTATTCCCGCGAAAGCGGGAATCTTGTAACACGCCACCATAGTAAAGATCGCCGCTTCCGCGGGGACGACTGCACTAAAGGGCCGCTCCTGGCCGATTTCGGTAGCCTGGAGTGGCCCTATCAGTGGCTGCTTTAGAGAAAACCGCCGCTCAAGCCCTAAGTAATCAGCGGCTCGGATCGACCCGAAGCCGACCCCTGGGGGCGATATTAAATCGCGTTTATCGAAGTAATTCACTTCGCTACAGTCCATACTGAAACAACTATCTTGCAGAGATTGGAACAGGGATTTGAGTTCTCTTGCCGACGACTTTTATGCGTTTTCCCAAGCTATTTTTCTAGTACCTAAATATACTTTGCTTAGCTCGATTTTATTAATTTTACGTAATAATGCCGCTCGGGATTCTCGAGGAATCCATTAGGTTGGTTTTTCGATAGATATAGTCATATTATGCTTCGTCACGGGTGATAAATGAGAAATTGGTGATGTCCTATCCCAAATTGCTAATCGCCTGTTGCTTGATGCTCCAAGGATTGATCTCGGGCTGTCAGGCCCAGAACACGATCATTCAGGATGTAAATGAATTGCCGCCAGAGGGGGTACCCAAGCTAGAAACCGTTATTTTACAAAGGGTTGAGGGATATAAGGGTGATTTGCTGGGTGCTGAAGTTATCTCAATCACCTCAGCTGAAAATGACGCTTTGGAGGTGATTGAACTTAGCGTACCGATCGACCCCGAGGTAGTTGATCAAGTATCGGTAGTGGGCCCGTCCGGGCAGTTGCTCGAGCTTGGCGAACCGATTGAAATTTCCCCGAATCAGGAGAAAAGCAGCGCAGGTATAATTCTGACATTGCCCAAAAAAAGAAACTGGGTTTTAAAATCAAACTGATTGCTTTCCCCGATGACTAGTGGAATTTCCTTTACTTTGGTATTTGAAAGAGACATCACATGTCCTTGAATGAGGTGCTATTCACGATTTCCGGCCAGGACTTCACGCTTGGCCAGTTGGTAATTATTCCGACCGTTCTGATTGTTGGCTATCTGGTAATCCGCTGGATAGCTCGCATTATCACCGTGCGCCTGGTGGCGCGTAAAATGCAACCGGATACCGTGCATTTAATCAGGCGAATTTTCTATATCGCCGCACTCGTAGTGTTGGCCATTACAACGCTGGAATTGCTTAATGTGCCTTTAACCGCCTTTGCTTTTGTCTCCGGTGCGATTGCGATTGGTGTCGGTTTCGGTGCCCAGAACATAATCAATAATTTCATCAGCGGCTGGATCTTGATGTGGGAACGGCCGATTCGCATTGGGGATTTTCTCGAGGTAGGTGATGCTTATGGTACGGTTGAATCGATTAATACCCGTTCGACGTTGATTCGTCGTACCGATGGCGTGCATCTGTTGATACCCAACAGCGCATTACTCGAAAATACGGTCGTTAACTGGACCCTGATTGACGACCTGGCACGCACCAAGGTCAGGGTCGGGGTGGCTTATGGCTCTCCGGTCAAACGAGTGGCGGAGCTGATCAGGCAGGCAACCGAGGAACAGGAGGCTACGCTGGATGATCCCGCGCCAGTGGTGTTATTTGAAGATTTTGGCGACAACGCGCTGGTGTTCGACGTATTCTTCTGGATTAATGCGGTGGGCGAACGTGATCTACGAGCAATACGCAGCGATATCCGCTTCCGCATTTCCGAGTTGTTCGAGGCCAACAATATCGTCGTTGCCTTCCCGCAAAGCGACGTGCATCTCGACGGCAGCCTGACGCTGCTAAACCAGCCAGCGGAATAATAACGATAAGTGACGGTCGTGAATGAATCAAACGTGAAATCCGGTCCGGCCAAAACGGCGATCGTCTGGAATTATCATCTCGACGGGCAAGGTGGGGGACAGCAGCAAACGCAGCATCCGACGATACACGAAGACAAGCCGGGTTTCGACTGGCTGCATCTGCGCAGCGACGATCCCGGTGCCGTCGAATACATGCGCGAACTCGGCCTCGATCCAAAAATGATAGAAGCTCTGAGCGCGATCGAAACCCGGCCGCGTATGCAATTGCTTGAAGACGGCGTGCTGATCAACCTGCGCGGCGTCAACACCAACCCCGGCGCTGATCCGGAAGATATGGTCGCGATCCGCATCTGGTTTAACAGCGAAATCATTATTTCGGCACGCAAGCACGAGCGCCGGCTACTGTCGATCGAAGATGTGCGCCAGAGCATAGAACAGGGCAAGGGGCCAAAAACACCGGCCGAGTTCGTCAGCGCGGTCGTGGAGAAACTGGCTAACCGAATCAGCGACGTGGTCGATACGATCGACGAAGAATTGACTGGAGTAGAAACTGCGCTGGACGAAAGAAAAGATAATGTGCGCCAGATACAGCAACGGCTGTCGGATTTGCGCAAGCAAACCGCCGCGATCCGGCGTTATCTAGCGCCGCAGCGCGAGGCGCTGGGCGAGCTTTATCGCTCGGGTCTGCACCTGTCAGAAGATGATCGCCTAGATCTCGCACGCGAGCGTGCGCTGGTGTTGCACGGCGAACTGCAAAACAATATCGCGGAACAGCAAAACTCACGCATGTACCTGCTTTCGATAGTGGCTACGATATTTTTGCCGCTGTCATTCCTGACCGGTGTGTTCGGTATGAACGTCGCCGGCCTGCCAGGAATGGAAGATCCAAACGCATTTAATGTTGTCGCCATCGGCATGGGTTTAATTGCCCTAGCGCTGCTTGCCTTCGTCTGGTGGAAAAAGTGGTTCTAGAAAGTCGACCCAGGCAGTACAACCCGAAAAGCAGATTCGATTTGTCAATTCACAGGGATCAGTGTCGATTGATTTGAGCTGAAAGTTGAGTGTCTCTTAATGGCCTCCTGGTTGGGTTCGATGAGGGTCCGCTATCGAGAAAACCGCCGCTCAAGCTCTATGAATCAGCGGCGATTGTCGACCCTTAACGGACCCAGAACAAAGTTTTCAAGATCCCTCTACCGGGTAACCCGAGTGTTCCCAGGCAGAAAAGCCTCCAGCGAAATAATAAACCTTGGTATAACCCAGCGTCAGCGCCTGCGCGCTCGAATGTGCGGCGAGGTGACATTTTGGATCTACGCAATAAAATACGATTTCGCTGTTTATATCGACAAGTTTGGAAAGGCTGTCCCAGACCTGGTGGAAAAACAGGTTGGTTGCTCCTGGAATATGTCCGCGCCAATAAAGGTCTTTCCCACGTGAGTCGAGGAAGACAACCCCTCTATCGTGCAGAGATTTTGCCTCGATTGCATCGATCTCGATTGCCCCTTTAACGTCGAATGTTCCTGCTGAAACGGTAACCAGATCAATGAATTCGAGATTCGCAGGTCTTTTAGTTAAGCCCGCAGGAACCCCAATCTTTTGAAGACCTTCGCGTGCCCGTTGCTGATTAGCTTCATTCTTGGTATCCCAAAAACCCAGGTCGGCAAGGGTGAACGAGCGTTGCTGATCTGTAGGGTCGTGATACATAGTGTTGAACTTATCGAAGATAGGCTTTGCTTCTTGTACTCGTCCCAGATGACCGTAAGAGGCGGCAAGCATCAGGTAGCTCCACTCGTAACGTGGGTTACGTCGGGTGGCGCGCAGGAATGTTTCCGCGGCCTCAGCATAGCGCTCCATGTGAAACTGGGCGGAACCCAGCGCGAAGAGATAATCGGACTGGGGATCGAGCCGCATCGCCTTTTCGATAAGCTCAATGCCCTCGTCGGCTCTGTTTAGATTGACCAGCAGTGAACCCATCGTCTCGTAGCCGTTCGGATCGTTCGGATTCAAATCTATAGCCGTTTCGGCCTCAGCTATGGCTTCGTCAAAACGTTGAAAAATTTCGTGCTGCTTGGCAGCAGTCTGGTGGGCCAGGGGAGTCGGATTTCTCATCGCCTCTCCCAGGTGTCTATTCACCCTATTAAGAGCATCCTCATAGGAGACCCCGGCACTATCAGCCCATCCAAAAATGTATATGTCGGAATAGATCGATGCCAGTGTTGCATGGGCGCGACCATAATCCGGATCGAGTTCGATTGCATTTTCCAGATATGGAATGGCTTTGACATAACCGGCCGGTGTGCGCAGCCGATAGTAGTCCCAGGCCCGAAGGAACGCATCATAGGCCTCTGAAACATTGGTTTCAACTATATCCCTACCGGTGAGCTTGACCGAGAGAGAGGTGACAATCTTATGGGATATCTTGTCCCGCATATCCAACAAGTCGTCTAGCGTCCCGTCGTAGCGTTCCGCCCACTCGTAACCGCCGGTTGTCGCATCGATTAACTGGGCGTTGATTCGAACCTTGTTATCCACACGTTCTACGCTGCCTACCATTACATAGCGCACGCCAACTTCTTCAGCGACCTCGAAAATATCCACTTCTATTCCTTTATAGTAATCCATCGTATTGTGTGCGATCACAAACAAGCCAGGGACCTTGGAAATATCCGTAGTCACATCGTCGGTCAAACCATCAACAAAGTACTCTTTTTCTGCACCGTTTCTCTTGTTGGTAAACGGTAGTACGGCTATTGATGGCTTACCGAGCAGCCGTGTATCAGGTTCGAATGGGCGATATATAAACAGATAAGTGGATACGAAAGCTATCGCCACCACGACGGCTGCTATAGCTGCCTTCAGTCTCCAGTTTTTTCCCGAAGAACTGGATTGTCTAGTTTGTTGAGGAGCCGGAATCGAAGCTCCAGGGTTAAGTTTAACCTGATAAGTCCGTACCGGTTCATCGAATCCCTGCAGATCCTGGTCACCCATATTCTCGAGACTAAGAGGTAATCGGTTCGGCAAGGCTTCGTGCACAGCTGCGGTAACACAAAGCCCGCCAGAATCTGCAAGCTGTTCAACGCGCTGTGCCAAAACTACGCCTGCACCGGTAACGGTATTGTCACCCAGTACGACTTCCCCTATAGCAATCCCGGTACGGATACCAGGCTTTGGATCTCCATCAAGGCTTGAAAGGTAATTGACTTGATCTGCCTGAAACGAAAGAGTGGAAGATACGGCATCGGAAGCTCGTTCGAACTCGGCTACCAACGCATCTCCTCGAAGTTCGAGAACGTTTCCTCTATACCTCTCGATGAATTTGCTGAAACGACGAAAAGAGTTCTGGATTCGATCATGGGCCAAGTGTTCGTCTTGCTGAACCAGTTGAGTCGATCCCGCAACATCCGCATGCAAGATAACAGCTAGTTTGTCAGAAAGAGGTTCCTTTGCCATTGACAGGCCAAACAGCGTTTAGACCCAAAGATACTATCACACGCTTACTCGGGGGCCAGGACAATCGTTCCCGCTGGGAGTCCGTTATTGGCCGAGGCTGTGTGAAAACTCCTGGCTGAAAGGTAAGATAAACCTTTCCATTGAAGGGGCGATCCATGAGCGGCTTCATCGAGGGGGAGAACCGTTACCAATCCACCCTGTTCCCGGAACGCGTCGATGATTATGTCGAAGAAGACAGCGTGATTCGCGTCATCGATGTTTTTATTGACCGGCTCGATATCTCGGGATTGGGTTTTAAAGCAGAGGCCGCCGAGACGGGCCGCCCCGGTTATCATCCCCGCACGATGCTCAAGATTTATGTCTACGGATATCTCAACCGGGTGCATTCCTCGAGGCGCCTGGAGCGTGAAGCGAAGCGTAACGTTGAGTTGATGTGGCTGACCGGGCGCCTGGCGCCGGATTTCAAGACCATCGCGAACTTTAGAAAGGATAACGGCGAAGCGATCCGGCTGGTGTGCCGGGAGTTCGTGATGCTGTGCCGCAAGTTGAACTTGATAGGCGATACGCTCGCGATCGATGGCAGCAAGTTCAAGGCGGTGAACAACCGGGACAAGAACTTCACGCGGGCGAAGATGAAGCGCCGCCTGGCCGAGGTCGAAGCCAGTATCGAACGCTACCTGGATGAGCTGGATAAGGCCGACCAATCAGCACCGCCCGAAGACACGCGCCCGCTCAAAGACAAGATCGCGGCCCTGACAGAGGAGATGGACCGCCTAAAAAAGCTCGAAGTCCGGATGCTTAAGGCTCCGGACCAACAACTCTCGCTGACCGATCCCGATGCCCGCTCGATGAAGTACCGCGGCGGCGGGATGGTTGGCTATAACGTGCAGACGGCGGTGGATGTCGATCATCACCTAATCGTCTCCCATGACGTCACCAACGTGGGCAGTGATCGACGCCACCTGACCCGGATGGCGCAACAAGCCAAGGCCGAGCTTCAGACCGATTCATTAACGGTATTCGCTGACGAGGGCCACTACAACGGCGATGAGCTACGCGCCTGTGAAGACAACAACATTACCGCTTATGTGCCTCACTCGTCGACCTCGCACAACAAGGCCAAAGGCCAGTTTGATCGCAGTGAGTTCCACTACATCGAAGAAGACGATGAGTACGAGTGTCCCGCGGGTGAACGCTTGATCTATCGGTTTACGCGCGAGGAAAAGGGCAAGCTGATTCGGCGTTACTGGTCATCTGCCTGTTCCCACTGTTCGCTCAAACCCCAGTGCACCACCGGCAAGAATCGGCGAGTGAGCCGCTGGGTTAACGAGGAAGTGGTTGAACCCACCGCCGCACGCCTGGCCGACAAACCGGATGCCATGCAAATCCGTCGAGCGACGGTTGAACATCCCTACGGCACATTGAAATGCTGGA
>JAACFA010000206.1 GCA_009937625.1 Gammaproteobacteria bacterium
AACCGCTGATGCGCATCCAGGCAAACGACGACCAGGGCATTGCCAGCCTCGAACTGGTGCTTTCGGTTAACGGCGAAGACCAACGGGTCGTGCCACTGTTGCCAGGCGCGCAGGCCTCGATTCGCAACCAGCAGGTCGAAGCCGAACATGTCGTTTATCTCGAAGACCTGGGCCTGCAGCCCGGCGACCTGGTTTCCTACTACGTCCAGGCACGTGACCGCGCGCCGGAGGCGAAATCCAGGACCGCGACCAGCGATATCTTTTTTTACCAGGTGCGGCCTTTTAGCACCGACTACCGCAGTGCCGAGCAAGGCGGTGGCAATGGCGGCGGCGGTGGCGGCCAGGGCGGCCAACAGCAAGGCCATCTGTCAGAACAGCAGAAGCAGTTCGTAATCGCCACCTTTAAAATGATTCGCGACCGCGATCAGTACAGCGACGAAGCCTGGCGCGAAAACCTGGAAGTGCTGGCCAATGCCGAAGCCCGGATCCGCGATCGTGTCGAGGCTATCGTGCGCCGTATCAGGGGCCGTGCAATCGTCCGGGTCGACGAGCGTTACCAGGTCGTGCTCGAAGAATTACCGCGCGCCGCCTCGGTAATGGTCGAGGTCGAGGAAAGCCTGGCGGCGACTGAAATCGAGACGGCGCTGGCGGATGCGCAGGTCGCGCTCAAGCATCTGCAGCGGGCCGACGCGGCGTTTCGCGAGATCAACGTCTCACTCGCCCGTCAACGCGGCGGCGGCGCAGGCAATAACACGGGTTCCGAGGATCTCGCCAACCTGTTCCGCCTGGAGATGGACAAGCTGCGCAATCAGTACGAGACGGTGCAGCGCGGGCAGCAACAGCAGGCGCCGGAACAGGTTATCGACGAGACGCTGGAGCGCCTGGCCGAACTCGCGCGGCGCCAGCAGCAGGAAGTGGAACGCCGCATCCGGCGACAGGGTCAGCCTGAAAGCGGTGCTTCCGACGCCAACCAGCTGGCGCTCGCCGAAGAACTCGAGGAAATGGCGCGACAGCTGGAAAGGCTGACGCGTGAACAACCGAATTCGCAGCTACAGCAATCGATTTCACAGATGCGCGACGCCGCCGCTGCGATGCGGCGTGCCGCCGGCAGCGGTAACGGCGGCGGCAGTATCGAACAGGCGCGCCAGGCTGCCGACAGGCTGAGCGAAGTGCAGCGCCTGCTGGAACAGGGCCGTCTGCAGAAATTCAGCGAGGAAGTCGAGCGCACGCTGCGCCAGGCCGAGCTGGTCGAGAAAAAGCAGGCAGTGATCAAGCGAGAAGTCTCCGAACTCGACGAACAATGGGGGCAAAGACTCGAAGACCAGTTGCAGAAAATCGAGGACCGCAAACGCGAACTGGCCGAAAACCTGACCACGCTCGAGGGCGAACTCAGTAAATTGACCACGGCGGCGCGCGACGAACAGCCGCGGGCAAGCCAGTCGCTAAAGCAGGCGATCCGGGCTTCGCGTGAGCACCGGCTGCACGATCGCATCGGGCGCACCCGAACCATGCTACAACTCGGCGAAAAAGAGCACGCCATCGCCAACGAAAGCGCAATCCAGAAAGGCATTGGCCAGGTGCGGGAGAATATCGAATCCGCGCTGGCCAACGTCGGTGAATCCGGCGATCGCAGCATGGCGCGCTCGCTGGAGCAGATGCGTGCGCTGGCCCGGGAATTGCGTTTTCTGCGAGAGCGGATGCCCGGTACTGGCGCCAGTTCGGGATCGAGCGACGGCAGCGGCCGCTTCCCCCGCGCGGACTTCGAGAGTATCAGGCGCGACCTGGAAGACATCGCCGCACGCAGCGGCGATATCGGCCGCGAATTGCTCGAGCAGGGGGTCGAGAGCGGCGATATCGATCCCGTACTCGAGAAGATGGCGCAATTGGCGGATCCACAAAATGGCGGCGTCGAAACGGTCGACAGCGAACGCGCGCTCGACGCGCTGATGGCACTCGAGTACAAGCTGCGTATGCAGCTGGAGAGACCCGCAGTACCGGAGTTACTGGTCTCCGAGCCGGCCGAGCTGCCGCCAGACTACGCCGAGATGATCGCGGAATACTTCCGCAATTTGAGTCGTCCCTGAGCTTAAGCTACGACAGACCGCCCAGGCCTTTCAGCCGGAATATTGCATCGGGATGCCTGATTCGATTGAAAGTCTGGCGCCGGTTGCGGTCAGATTTCAGATGCGACACGCTTGGACAACGCCGCGACTTCATGCCCTCGAAACGGTTGTAGAAGTGAAATTGGGATGTTTATACTCTCCGACCCTGCGACAGATTTACGAAGAGAATAGCCATGGCACAGTTTCCGGATAAAGCCAATGTCGTCATCGTCGGCCTCGGCGGCATCGTCGGCGCGTCGGTGATGCACCACCTGGTCGAACGCGGCTGGGACGACATCGTCGGTATCGACATGACGTCAGTACCGACCGATTGCGGCTCGACCTCGCACGCCTCCGATTTCTGCTACGCCACCGACCACAGCAAGTTCACCTGCTACACCACGCATTACAGCATCGAGTTTTACGACCGGATAGGCCACTACGAGCGCTGCGGCGGACTCGAGGTCGCGCGTGTCGGCGACGACGACCGCATGATGGAACTGAAGCGCAAGGTCGCCTCCGGCAAGGCCTTCGGCACCAACGTCAGGATGATAAGCGCGGCCGAAGCCAAGGAAAAGTTTCCGCTGCTCGAAGAAGACATGATCCAGGGCGCGATGTGGGATCCCGACGCCGGCCTGGTCAAACCCCGCTCGCAAACCGTGGTCGGCGTCCTCGTCGATGAAGCGGTTAAAACCGGTAAGGCACAGTCCTGGGCCAACACCACCGCCACCGGGCTCGATATCCAGGACGGCCGCATCGTCGGCGTCGAAACCAGCCGCGGTTACATCGCCGCCGAGCGCGTCATCGTCTGCACCGGCCTGTGGGGTCGCAGCATCGCCGAAATGGCCGGCGAAGACCTGCCGGTGATGCCGGTCGATCACCCGCTGTCGTTTTTCGCTCCCTACGATGAATTTGCCGGCACCGGCAAGGACATCGGTTACCCGCTGCTGCGCGACCAGGGCAACTCGGCCTACATGCGCGACACCGGCGATCCGACGACGCCGGAAGGTGGACAGATCGAGTGGGGCTACTACGAGGAAAAAGAACCGCGCCTGGTACACCCGCGCGACCTGCCGGCAAAAGGCGAGACTCACTGGTCGCCTTCACAGCGCGACCTCGAGCTCGAGCAGATCATGGAACCGCTGGAACGCGCGATGGAACTGACGCCGATCCTCGGCGAAATCGGTTACAACGAGAAGCACTCGTTCAACGGCCTGCTGCAGGTGACCACCGACGGCGGCCCGTCGATCGGTGAATCTTCCAAAACCCGCGGCCTGTGGTACGCGGTCGCGGTCTGGGTCAAGGACGCGCCCGGCATCGCCAAAGTGCTGGTCGACTGGATGACCGACGGGGTCGCCGAGATGGATTTCTTCGGTATCGACACCGCGCGTCACTACCCGATACAGAAAACACCGTCCTACATTTACGATCGCTGCTACGAATCCGCGTTCAAGATCTACAATCCCGCGGTGCACAACCGTGAACCCTACACCAAGGGCCGCAACCTGCGCCGCAGTCCCTTCTGGGCACGCGAACAGGAACTGGGCGGTTATTTCATGGAGTTGGCCGGCTGGGAGCGCGCGCACGGTTACGCCTCGAACGAACACCTGCTGGAGAAATATGGCGACCAGGTACCGGTGCGCGAGCATGAGTGGGACAATCGCCACTTCTGGCGCGTCTCCAACGCTGAACAGTTGGCGATGTCCGAAAACGTCGGCATGATCAACCTGTCGCATTTCGCCGTCTACGACATACTCGGCCCATACCCCGATCGGCAAGGGCGTTTACACGCATTTCCTCGACCAGCGCGGCGGCGTGCGCGCCGACCTGACGGTCATTCGCCATGCCAAAGACCGCTTTCGCGTCATCGACGGCGCCGACGCCGGGCACCGGGACTACATCTGGCTGAAGCGCATGGCCGAGGATAACGGCTGGAACGTCTACATCGACGACCGTTCGGATCACGTCGCCTGCCTAGGCGTGTGGGGACCGAACGCGCGCCAGACGATCCAGGCGATCGCCGACGATCCGGCCGCCTGGGAAGACGAAAACTTCCCGTTCGCCGCCACCCGCAGGCTGACGCTACAGGGCATCCCGGTCGAGGCCTTCCGAATTTCCTACGTCGGCGAACAGGGCTGGGAACTGCACGTTGATTTCAGCTACGGCCTGTCGCTGTGGGACCTGGTCTACGCGCAGGGCGCGACCCCGGTCGGCGTCGAAACCTACGCCAACACCCGACGCATGGAAAAGAGCTTGCGTCTGCAAAACGCCGATCTCCTGACCGAGTACAACCTTTACGAAGCCGGTCTGGCGCGGCCTGTGGTCAAACAGGCGGATTTTCATGGCAAGGCGCCCTACCTCGAACAGCGCGAACTCGAACAGCAGGCCGCTTACCTGTGCACGCTGGTAATGGACGACAACGTGGATTCGAACGGTCTCGCGCGCTACCCGGTCGGCCAGTGCCCGCTGATGGATCCGCAAACCGGCGAAGTGCCGGTCGACTCGAAGGGCCGCCGCTCGTATCTGAGCAGCATCGCCTACGGCCCGAGCATCGGCAAGAACATCGGGTTAGGCTACCTGCCCAGCGAGTATTGCGAGGAAGGCCGCGAGCTAATCACCGAATATCTCGGCGAACAGTTTACGATGAAGGTCGCCGCGGTCGGCTACAAGCCGCTCTACGATCCGGAAAACAAGCTGCCGCGAAGCTGACACCACCGTCGCCCCGGCCTTCGAGCCGGGCCCATTCAAGATTCCGCTGTAACAAACACGCAAAGCCGCGGGGCTTAGCATTCGGTTTCTGTGCAAACGTTGGAATAGATTGCGGCTCAGGGCCGCAGTATAAAGCTCGGAGCAGTGCGAATGGACTGGCGCGAGTAGGACAAAATACTTTTTTACTCGGCTTTGATCTGTCGGAGACCGGGCATCGTGTACCGCAGTATTCAGTGATTGCCGCTATTCCCTGGTGAAATCATCGCGCTCGAGCAGTCGCGACACGAGAATTCCCGCAACCAGGCCCCAGAAGGCGGCGCCGATGTTGAACAGCGGCAGGTCGGCGACCGTGACGAGAAACGCGACCAGCGCGCCGAGCGTAAAGCGGTCGCCGAAGCAGGTCGAAAACGCGGCCTGCAGGATCTTGAGCAGCGCGAGGCCGGCTAGCGTCATGACAAATGCCGCCGGTGCATCGAGCAGGAAACGCGTAAAGGTCGGCGCGAGCAAGCCGAAAACGAGCGCCAGCAAACCCACGAAAATACCGGCCGTATAGTGGCGAGCGTTTTCGCCCGAGCTGCTGACGATGGCGTTTGTGGGCCCGGTGAGGCAGCTGCTGACGCCGCCGAACACGGCGCTCACCACGCTGCCGATGCCGCAGGCGGCGGTGATCGCATTGACCGGTGGCTGGTGGCCAACCGCGCGCAGCACCGCAATGCCCTGCCCGTTCTGCACCACGAGCACGGTGATCGCGAGTGGCACGACGAGTTCGATCGCCGCGGCCAACGACCAGGCCGGCGCCTGGATTACCGGTTGAATGATGTCGAGCCCGGCAAAGGTGCCGGCAGCGAAGCGTCCGTCGATGAGCGCCGCGCCGACGCCAACCAGCAAGGCGCCGATCAACGGCGGCATGCGCCGTCCGAGCGCCGGCGCTACGCTCAGTACGATCCAGGTGATGGCCATCGGCCCCGCGATAACGAAATCGTCGTGCAAGGCGCGCACCAGATCGAGCCCGAAGCGCAGGAAGACGCCGGCGACCATTCCCATTACGATCGGCATCGGCACCGCAGCCATCGCGCGCCGGACCCAGCCGGTGATACTGAGCACGAACATCAACGAACCGGTCAGGTAAAACGCGCCGACGACCTCGGCGAAACTCAGGTGCGCGAGCGACGGCCCCACCAGCACCGTGCCGGGGATGGTCCAGAAAAACACCAGCGGTTCCCGGTAAAGCCAGCAAAACAGGATCGAGATCAGGCCGTTGACGAAAAACACACCGAACACCCAGGACGCGATTTCGGCTTCGGAAAGGCCGCCGCGGCTGCCGACGGACAGGATGATCGCGACTGGCGCGGTAACCGCGAACAGCCAGCCGACAAAGCCGTTGGCGGCATAGGTGAGGCCGAAGTCGCGCCACATCCGGCGCAGGCCCGCGCGCGGCGTGGCAGGCTTTTCCAGCGGCAGATTCACGTCGCCGCCCCGCGCCGGCCGGCGCGCCTGGAAATCGATCCTATCATTAGCGATCCTGGTTGGGTATTACGGTGGACAGTATACTTAATTTACCGAGAGCAGGATTCAGGGGGTTGTTGTTCCGGTAAACTGCCCCATCTCAATGGTTTATGAGACAGCAACCTGGCAAATCTCAACATGACGATACGATTCGATAACTCGTACTCGAAGCTACCCGAGCGTTTCTATGTCAAACAGGCGCCAGTCCCGGTGTCCCGTCCGGCGCTGATTCGCGCCAATCGGCAGCTGGCCGAGCTGCTTGGCATCGACCCGGACTGGCTCGAATCCGAAGAGGGCGTTGAAGTAATCGCCGGCAATCGGGTACCCGACGGCGCCGATCCCATTGCCACGGTCTACGCGGGACACCAGTTCGGCAGCTGGAATCCACGCCTCGGTGACGGGCGCGCGATACTGCTGGGCGAAGTCATCGGCAACGACGGCGAACGTTACGATATCCAGCTAAAAGGTTCCGGGCTGACCCCGTTCTCGCGCCAGGGCGACGGCAGGGCGCCGCTCGGCCCTGTGCTGCGCGAGTATATCGTCAGCGAAGCGATGGCCGCGTTCGGCATCCCGACCAGCCGCACGCTGGCCGCGGTCACTACGGGCGACCCGGTTTTTCGCGAGGCCCGGCTCGACGGCGGCATCCTGGCGCGCGTCGCAAAAAGCCATATCCGGATTGGAACCTTGCAGTTCTTTGCCTCGGTGAACGATATTGATGGCCTGAAACTACTGCTCGACCACGTCATCGAGCGACACTACCCGGATGCCGCCACCTCGGAAAACCCGGTGGCGACGATGTTCGAACAAATAATGAGCCGTCAGGCCGCCCTGGTGGCACGCTGGCAGGGAGTAGGCTTCATCCATGGCGTCATGAATACCGATAATATGCTGCTATCGGGTGAAACCATCGACTATGGCCCCTGTGCCTTCATGGATGCCTTCGATTCGGCCGCGGTTTACAGCTCGATCGACCATGGTGGCCGCTATGCCTACCGCAATCAGCCGGCCATCGCGCACTGGAACCTGGCCTGCCTGGCACAGGCGCTATTGCCGTTTTTCGCGGACGAAGAAGACGCGGCGGTCGAGCTTGCGCAAGCGGCGCTGGAACGCTTTCCCGAAATGTTTCAGCAAGAGCACTTTACGATACTGCGCGCCAAGCTCGGCCTGACAACCGTCGATGAGGGTGATGAGGAGCTGGCGCAGGATTTCCTCGACCTGCTGGAGCGCAGCCGCAGTGACTTCACGTTGGCTTTTCGCCGACTCGGCGAGCTAACCGTCGACACCACCGAGATCGAAGCGCTGTTCGACTTTCCCGAATCCTTCGCGCCCTGGCTCGAGAGCTGGCGCCAACGCTGTGCTCAGGAAACGATCAGCGACGCAGACCGGCATCGGGCAATGATGTCGATAAACCCGGTTTTCATCCCGCGCAACCACCTGGTCGAAGAGGCCATATCGCAGGCCTATGCCGGCGACTTCGCGCTGTTTCATCGCCTTAACGAAAGGTTGTCGATGCCCTTCGATTTCGATGCCGCCGACGCAGGCCTGGCGATTCCGCCAGAGCCCGATCAAGTCGTCCACCAGACTTTTTGCGGCACCTAGCCGGGGTCAATCACTCCGCGGGATATCGTTCCGTTCACTTCTGGGTACCAGATGCGGAGCATGATTCGGCTTCAAACCCTGTCGTGAACGCTACTGGCCGAAACCCAGTCGCGTTTGCGCCGCGTCTCGCGGTAGATCGTAAAGATCGCCGCGGCGACGACGATGCCCGCACCGAGCCAGGTCGGCAGGCCGGGAAACTGATCGAAAACGAGGAAGCCGAACAAAGTAGCCCACAGCAGGCGCAGGTAGTCCAGCGACGCCAGCAGCGACGCTTCTCCGTGCTTGTAGGCGAAGATATTGCACTTTTGGCCGTAATAGGAAACCACCGCCACGGCCGCAAGCAACATCCATTCCATCCGGGTTGGCTGCTGCCAGTAGTATATCCCCGGGATGGTCATGACTATCCCGACGCCGAGCGCTCCGTAGGTCATGATCGTGGCGGCGCTGTCGCTGCGGGACAGCAGGCGCAGTAATATCATGACACCCGCGGCGCCCGCGGCACCCGCCAGCGAAGCAAGACCGTATATAGAAAAATTATCGGTGCCGGGCTGCAACATGATCACTACCCCGACGAAGCCGATCAGCACAGCGCTCCAGCGGTAAATCCCGACGAACTCGGCGAGGAAAAATACCGCGAAAATCGTCACGAAAAAACTCTTGGCGAAGAAGATGGCGGTGGCGTCTGCCAGTGGCATATGAATCACCGCGGTGAATCCGCAGAGCATCGCAATCAGCGCGCAAAACACGCGGATCAGCTGCAATCCGGGGCGCTCGCTGCGCAGCGAACCGGGGAAATTTCGCAGTATTGCGGGCGCCACCATAATGGTCATGCCGATTTGACGCACCAGCAGGATCTGAGTGATGTGCAGCTGCTGCCCGAGCAGCTTGATCAGCAGGGCCATTAGCGAGAACAACACCGAGGCCAGCATCAGAAATGCGATACCTTTCAGGTTATCGGGCAAACGATGGAACCAGTTCAAGCCATACAGCCATCAGGTTGGATTAAAGACGGTGGCAATAACCTTTCCGCTGAGAAAGAATATCGTCGCTCCGGGCCGGTGCGCCGCATTGTCTCCAATCGAAATTCGCCTCGTACATCTGGAAGGGGAGCGAAATC
Organism: Gammaproteobacteria bacterium; assembly: GCA_009937625.1. Taxonomy (GTDB): domain Bacteria; phylum Pseudomonadota; class Gammaproteobacteria. The sequence goes on from JAACFA010000206.1 coordinate 9,034, forward strand.
GAATACTACACAGACCCTACCGGACCCTTTACCCCATGACGAATCAATAACCTCCTGTTGGTATGTTTATCGGAAATGATGTAATTTAGGTCCGACAGTAGTAAGGCAAACAGGCCTATGTTGAGTTTTCTGGAAACGGTAGCACCGTATAACACCCTCGATGAACAGGGCCTCCAGTCGCTTGCGAACATCGCTATCCGGCGCAACTACAAGAAGAATATGGTGATCATTCAGCAGGGTGATGACACCAACTCGATGTTCATATTGATCGAGGGTGAGATGCGGGTTTACGTCGAAGACGAGGAGGGCAAGCAGCTGACGGTCCGAATCCTCAACCCCGGCCATTCCTTTGGCGAAGTCGCGCTGATCGGGGATTTCCCCAGAACCGCTAGCGTCATGACGCTAACCGACAGTGTCGTAGCGGCGTTCTCGCGGGAAAGATACCTGTCTTTTCTGGAGCAATATCCGCAGATATCGATAGCGCTCGCCAGGAACCTGGCCAACATGGTGCGTGATACCACGGAGGAACTTGGCTGTATTGCGTTGTCCGACGTCTATGGCCGCGTTACCCATATCCTCGAAAAATATGCCGTCGAGGCCGACGATCATCGACGAGTCCCCAAATTTACCCACCGGGAAATTGCAGGCATGATCGGTTCCTCGCGCGAAATGGTCAGCAAGATTCTCAAGGAACTCGAGACGGGTGATTATATTTCGGTAACCAGTAAGCATTACGTGATCAACAAGAATCTGCCCGCCAACTGGTAAGCTGCGAGGCTTGCCGGTAGATCAGAAGTCGTCGGTCCCGGTTCCGAGGTAGAGCATGTGGCCACCGCATTCGCGAAGGCCAAATCGACATTGAAACATTCACATCGAGTTCGAGACCTAATTGATACCGATCCGGCCAGGTGCATATTTCACAAGTTCGCGGGTATTACTGCATAACAATCGGGGTAATTGCCAACTGAACGATTTCGATCACTTCCCTATAGTTTCTCCATCAACAATAAACAGGGGGTGAACCATGAAAAAGCGTAATACATCAAAGCAACAAAAGGGGTTTTTCGATCTGGGCATATCACTGGCGGTGTTGGCACTATCCGGCACATTTGCCTATGCCGTCACGCCATACCAGGACGACAGAGTCGCGCAACAGGAACCGCAGATTGAGGTCGTGGCTAGCCTGGAGGCCGGCAAGCAGAACGCTCATCACGAGTAAAAGTAATCAAGGCGGAGGAATTATTAACTAATCCCTCCGCCTTGTTGTTTCTGAATTACGAATACCGCGCCTTAGATCACGGGAATAATGCGGCCGCAGTATTCCCGCATCGGGTCGATTTTCTACAACGACTAGAAACTCGTGCCGACACCGACCATCAGTACCCAGGGATCGACATCGACGTTAACTTCAAACCCAACATTATCGGCCTACATGCAGGTCAGGATAAATACCAGCGAGGCGCCATCGTCGACCTCGACACCGGTGCCTGAGAGCGGCTCTACCTCTCCGCTGTCGTCTGCTGGCAGGGAGCCAAACGATCAGTCTCGAAAACGCCCCTTTTGAAGATAATAGTAGGCGTCGTTTCGTGAACAATTATCGATAGCATTATGCCCATGTTTACGCCAGACGAGGTCGCAGTTTCGATAAATCTTATTCTCGACAATATCGTCTTCCAGCATGCTGTCCAACACCAGCCTGGTTTTCACACACCTGCCGATTGTTGCGGCTCCACTCCCTGGGTAATACTCGGAACACTCGTCGTACATACCTTGTGCCTGAGTGCGTCCACCTAACTGATCTTGTGCATTATCGATAATCTGGTTCTTTAGTTTTATTTGTTTCTTCATGCAGCTCCCTACCCTGGTCCCGATAGCGTATCCCCCGAAGGGACCGGCTTGATAGGATCGAGGCTCTTTCTTATATTTTGCTACGCAGTAGTTGAATATCCTTTCCTCGTCCGGGTACATGAGTTTGTAGTGTTGCAGCAGATTGAATTCATTTAGGTAGTATTCATAGTTTTCATAGTTTGTCCGGTCTTCCGATTCGGCCGCGTATAGCGGTGCTGATAGCACCATACAAAACAAAAAAATTACAAAATTAAGGGCTGTCATTGAGCGCCGCTAGCCGTAAAAATCTTCTCTAAATTGCGCCTGGATCTGTTCCACCTTGTCCAGGTTCTGAATCAGCGCATTCACGCAGTCCCGATCGAGCTTCTCGCCGGCCAGTTTGTTGAGTTCCTCGATCGCGGCTGCGTTCGACCAGGCGTTTTTATAGGGTCTCGAGCTGGTCAATGCATCGAAGACATCTGCGACTGCGACGATACGAGCCTCGAGGGGAATTTGCTCGCCCTTGATGCCGCTGGGATATCCCCGCCCATTGACGGATTCATGGTGGAAGCCTGCAATATTGCGCAGCATGTCGGCATACTCGATATTCTCGAGGCCGAAGTTCTCCAGAATCTCGTCCACCATTCTCTTACCCAGATTGGCATGGCTGTGCATGACCTCGGCTTCGCTATCGTTGAGCCCGTCGGGTTTGAGCAGAATGTCGTCTGGAATACCTATCTTGCCGATATCGTGCAGCGGCGCAAACATGAACAAGTGCTCGATGTAACTATCGTCCAGCTGGTATTTATCGGCGATGGAATTGGCGATTA
>JAACFA010000340.1 GCA_009937625.1 Gammaproteobacteria bacterium
ACAGGTGCGGCGGATCGTCGCCGATCAGCGACTTGAGCCGGTCGACCGCCTGGGCGCAGATATCCTCGCCCTGTTCGCGCAGGTAATCGATAAAAATCTGCACCTGCGGTGAAATCAGGTGCTTCAGTACGCGCCGCGCTGTGGTCAGGCTGGATTGCAGCACCAGGTTTGCATTGGCGGCGTCGAAGGCGATCTGGTTCTCGTGGCTGTTCTGGCGCACGATGGTAAAAGCATCGGGTTTCAAAGCCCCGACGCTCATCAGGATGCTGAGGTTGACATGATCGTTATCGGTACCGGCGACGACACCCGCGGCATGTTCGATGCCGGCCGCCAGCAGCGAATCCCGGTTCGCATGCTGGTTGATAATGCGCGTGGCGCCTGCGACATTTTTGGCTTCGGGATCGATGATCACCGGATTGATGCCGTGTTGCCCGAAATAGCGGTACATCCATCGGCCCATGCGGCCATAGCCGCAGATGATCCAGTCGCCGGGCGGGACCTGGATCGGTTCACCGAGCTTCGCCTCAGGGTTGCGTACCAGGCAGGCGTTTAAATTGTGCAGCCGCGGCGCGGTAATCGCCATGCTCAGCAGCTGGGCGAAGATTTCGAACGGATTGATAATGGTAATGTTGCCGAGAGAATTCAAATGCTTGATATGCCGCTTCGAACTCGAGCGGCACAAGATATGGAGATCCGGGTTCAGCAGGCGCGTCATAGTCGAAATCCGTGCATTGATCTCCTCGTCGATCGTCAGAATCACCAGGGCCTTGCAGTTCGGCATGCGCACCCCGGCGTCGATCAGGTGTTTCGGCACCGCCGGGTTTGATGCGCTCGGGGTTGATGTCGATGATGACCCCGCGCAGCCAGTGGTCGCTCAAACCGCGCGCCAGCAGGCTACCGGTGTCGCCAAAGCCGCAGACGATGAAAAAGGGCTGCTGGATGTTCCGCACCGAGCGCGCGAAGCGATGCTCGTTCAGCGCCAGCAGGAAATGTGGGTTCTGCACCAGGCGAAAGATCGAGCCGATTGCGTACAGCCAGGCGACCACGCCCATGTAGATACAGACGATGGCCCACAGGCGTTGCGCGTCGGTGAATTCGTTTGGTATTTCTCCGAAGCCGGTGGTGGTTGCGGTGTAGGTGAAAAAATAAAACGCGTGAAACAGGCTCATGTGCGCCGGATTGCCGTCGGCGTCGAATCCCGGCATCAGGGCCATGCCGGTAATCCCGATCGCGTAAACGATGATCAGCGCAAAGATCGGGCCGCGCATGTAGCGCAGCACGACCATCGATACCCGGTCCAGCTCCGACGTGGTCGCCACGCTGCAGACCTAGCGGCGGGACAGGAGGGTGTCGCCCACCAGGATGACGACGGTGACGAGGCTCGCGATCAGCGCGCCGCCGGCGAGCGAGACGATATTGGCCATCGACTCCGGTCCGGGGCCCGTGACGGTCTCGGTTTCGGCGACGACCCACACCACGCGCGCGGCGATCAGCAGCACGTCGACCACCAGGCTGCTGGCCAGTAACAGTGCGCCCACCTGCGAACGGTCACCCAGCTTGAGCCCGGTGGCGATCAGGTTGACGAGGATCGCGATCGTCAGTACCCAGACGTTGTGATGGCTGGCGTTGTCGATGTCGCCCATGACGAAGGCGAAGGTAAAGGTTAGCGCCAGAATAATAACAAACCCAAAAACGACACGTTCCAGGTTCATATCCATTCCTCCCATTGGTGTTGTTATGCCGACAAGAATACGCCGATGCGGCTGCTGCGTCACCCGCTGCGAAAAGGGTCGATTTATCCGCCGTGACTTGTATGATTTACCTGTCGCAATTATCGGGCTTCGACTCGGACATGAATTCAGAATTCCCGCGAATCGTCGACGCTGCCACCCAGCGCAGCATCCAGACCTGGCGCGTCGAGCAGGTAAGGCGGCGACTGGTCGAGGCCGAATGCGCCGCCATCGTGCTGTTCGATCCGGTGCACATCCGCTACGCCACCGGGACCCGCAACATGCAGGTCTGGACCCCAGTGGCGAGACGGTGTTGTTCGAGCTGCCGAGCTCGGCGCACCTGGCGCGAGCTCATGTCGACGATATCCGGCCGGCGCTAAGCACCGATTTCATGGCGGTCGGCAATCGCGCCAGCGAAATGGGAAGGCGCTGGGCCGCCTCGATGATTTCGCTGTTGCGTGAAAAAGGAATTACAGAAAATCGGCTCGCCATCGACCGCGCCGATCTGACGCTGGTGCTGGAAAGTCAGCGCCAGTCGCTGCAGCTGGTCGAAGGCCAGTCGATCATGGAACGGGCGCGAGCCATTAAGTCGCTAGAAGAAATCGAAGCGCTGCGCCGCTCGTTACAAACCTGCGAAGCCAGCGTCGCGGCGATGCGTGAGCGCCTACAGCCCGGCATGCGTGAAGCCGACGCGCTGGCGCTGTTGATCGACGGCAGCATCCAGCGCGGTGGCGAGTACCCGGAAACTCGGCTGCTGAGCAGCGGGCCGCGCACCAACCCCTGGTTCCAGGAGACTTCCGGTCGCGTGATCGAGGACGGCGACCTGGTTGCGTTCGACACCGACCTGATCGGACCCATGGGTTATTACAACGATATCTCGCGCAGCTGGGTCGTCGGCGACAAGGGGCCCAACGACGCGCAGCGCCGGCTGTACGCGCTCGCCTACCAGCAGATGCAGCACAATACCGAGCTGCTGCGGCCGGGGCTCGGTTTCCTCGAGTATTCCGACAAGGCCTACCAGTTGCCGGAAGAGTGCATCCCCAACCGCTATGCCGATGTCGCCCACGGCTGCGGTCTCGGGGTCGAATACCCGTTTATCTGGTATCGCGAGGACGAGGAGTGGGGCGCCTACGACGGCGTCTTCGAGGAAAACATGGTGGTCTGCATCGAGTGTTACGTCGGCGAGTTCGGCGGACGCGAGGGCGTGAAACTGGAACAGCCGGTCTGGCTCAGCGCCGACGGCCCGGTCGTGCTATCCGATTATCCATTTGAAATGGATTACCTCTAGGGCTGCGTCCATACCGGGTAAACATCTAGCGGTCAGTCAGTAGTTTGTCTTTCCTATCGCAAACATTCTTGCGCTGGCGACGGGGTGGTAACAAAATCGGCTAACTGTGGAATTCGAGGGGCTGCCGGCAGTCTACTGCGTAATGGATTCGATTTGACGGTGCGTGACGTTGAGCGGGATGCCGCCCGGGAACTGCTGAAGCAGGGCGCCGAATGGGGCGAGTCGGGGGCATCGATGGCGCGGCGCTGCGACGTCGTCATTACCTGCCTGCCGTCTCCCGCGGTCTCGGCGCAGGTAATGGAAGAGGATCAGGGCGTGCTCGAAGGTTTGAGCGACGGCAAGATATGGCTCGAAATGAGTTCTACCGATGCTGACGAAATCAGACGGCTCGGGGCGCTGGTCGAAGCCAGGGGCTCGATACCGCTGGATTGCCCGGTTTCGGGAGGCTGCCACCGCGCTGCCACCGGCAACATCGCCATTTTCGCCGGTGGCAAGCGCGCCGCCTTCGAAAAGGTGTTGCCGTTGTTGACCACGGTCGGTCGCAACGTGTTGCATACCGGCGACCTCGGCAGCGCGTCGATACTGAAGGTCGCGACCAATTACCTGGCCGGGGTGCAGTTAATCTCGACCGGCGAGGCCTTCATGGTGGCGAAGAAGGCCGGCATCGATCTGGGCGTCGCCTACGAGGCGATTCGCATTTCCTCGGGCAATTCCTTCGTGCATGAAACCGAGGGCCAGTTGATATTGAACGGCAGCTACAACATCAATTTCACCATGGATCACGAGGTCAAGGACCTGACGCTGTTCGACGATCT
>JAACFA010000030.1 GCA_009937625.1 Gammaproteobacteria bacterium
TCACGCAGCTGCATGCCATTGGCGCGCAGCGTCGCGGCGAGCTCCGAGGGTTTGATGAATTTCTTATACTCGTGGGTGCCTCGCGGCAGCATCCGCAGAATATACTCTGCGCCCAGTATCGCGAGCGCGAAGGATTTGGGATTGCGATTCAGCGTCGACAGGCACAACAGGCCGTCGGGTTTCAATAAGCGACTGGCGGAGGCGACGATCGACGCCGGGTCGGGCACGTGCTCGAGTATTTCGAGGCAGGTTACGATATCGAACCGCGCCGCATGTTGCTGCGCGAAGTCTTCCACCGTAGACAGTTGGTAATCGACTTCTAGCCCGGATTCATGCAGGTGCATCTTCGCTACCTTGAGCGAGAGTTCGGCCACGTCGATTCCGGTGACCTGTGCGCCCTTGTTGGCAAGCGCTTCCGCCAGGATGCCACCGCCGCAGCCGACATCGAGAATTTTCTTGCCTTCGACACCCTGCGCCTGCTTTTCTATATAGGTCACGCGCAGCGGGTTGATTTCATGCAGCGTCTTGAATTCGCTTTCGCGATCCCACCAGCGGCTGGCAATCGACTGGAATTTATCGATTTCGGCGGGATCAACGTTAGTTTGCAGTGACATGGTCAGCTCTTTATTTTCTGCGCCCAGGCGGATGCCTTGGCGATCAGTTCGTGGTTATCCAGGTGGCAGAATTCGAAATCCCGCAACTGTGCCACCCCGTCGATCCAGACGTGAGAGACCTGCCGGCTGCTGGCTGCATAAACGATTTGCGCCACCGGGTCATACAGCGGCTGGGTGTTGAGGCTGCTGAGATCTAGCGCGATCAGGTCGGCTTTTTTGCCGACTTCGATACTGCCGATCTGGTCCGCCATGCCCAGCGCCCGGGCGCCGTTGATGGTCGCCATTTCTATCGCCAGGCGAGCGTTGCAGGCGCTGGCATTGCCGCTGCTGCCCTTGGCCAGCATCGAGGCGGTGCGCATTTCGCCAAGCAGGTCGTGATCGTTGTTGCTGGCCGCGCCATCGGTGCCGAGACACAGGTTGACGCCCTGGTCCTGAAGCGCCGCGACCGGGCAGATGCCGCTACCCAGTTTGAGGTTGGATTCGGGGCAGTGTACGACATTGACCCCGGCCTCAGCCACGCGTTCGATCTCGAATTCATCTAGCTCGGTCATATGCACCGCAATCAGGTTCGGGTTCAGCAGGTTGAGCTGATCGAGTCGCTGGAGCGGACGCTGGCCGGTTTTCTGCAGCGCCTGCGCTACTTCCGACGCGGTCTCGTGCACATGCATATGCACCGGTAGATCGAGCTCGCTGCTGTACATCGCGATCTGGCGCAACGGCTCGTCCGAGACCGTGTAGGGCGCGTGCGGTGCGAAAGCGCTGCCGACCAGCGGCATTTCGCGTATTTCGTCGTGCACGGCCAGGGCCTTGTGCAGATATTCGTCGGCATCTTGCGCCCAAACGCTAGGAAAATCGAGCACGATCAGGCCGATGACGCTGCGCATGCCGATAGCCTGGGCGCAACGTGCGGCTTCGTCGGGAAAGTAATACATATCGCTGAGGCAGGTCGTGCCTGAGCGTATCATTTCGGCCGCAGCAAGCCGGAATCCATCGACGGTGAACTCGGGATCGACCCAGCGCGCCTCGGCGGGCCAGATGTGGTCGGTCAGCCATTCCATCAGGGGGAGATCGTCGGCCAGGCCGCGAAACAGGCTCATCGAGGCGTGGGTGTGCGCATTGACCAGACCGGGCATCAGCACACAGTCCGGCAGGCGGATAATTTCTGCCTGCGAGTAACACGGAAGCTCGGTCACGGCATCGTTTGCTATCAGCATCTGAATGCGATTATCTTCGACCACCACGGCGAAATCGCGCAATACCTCGAACTCCGCGTTAACGGTGACGGTCCAGTCCGGCTGGATGATTTGGTAGCGATGCTGCATAGTCGAACCTTACAAGATTTGAGCGCGACTTAAAACGGATATTGCCGCATTCATGCCGGCGTTGAGGGCAATTGCTCAAATCCTCGCTAAAAAACCGTAAATCCCTTTATTTTGGCGCTGGAGAGACGATCTTATCGGTAGTGTTAACCCCGCGGTCTGTGATAAAATCGCCCAGAGCGAAAATAAATCATTCCTGCGTCATTTCTTACCGTTGAGTTTCTAGTTTTATGGCTAATATCGCCAAGGAAGTTTTTCCTGTCAATTTAGAAGACGAGATGCGCCAGTCGTATCTCGAATACGCGATGAGCGTAATCGTCGGCCGGGCCCTGCCGGACGTGCGCGACGGCCTCAAGCCGGTGCATCGGCGCGTGCTCTACGCGATGAGCGTGCTCGGTAACGACTACAACAAGCCCTACAAAAAATCCGCGCGCGTGGTCGGTGACGTCATCGGTAAGTACCACCCGCACGGCGATACCGCGGTTTACGACACGATCGTGCGCATGGCGCAACCTTTCGCGATGCGGCACATGCTGGTCGATGGTCAGGGTAACTTCGGTTCGGTAGACGGCGATTCACCCGCGGCAATGCGTTACACCGAAGTGCGCATGTCGAAAATCGCGCACGAATTGCTTGCCGACCTGGAAAAGGAAACCGTCGACTACCTGCCGAACTACGATGAATCGGAACACGAACCGGTGGTGTTGCCGACAAGAGTACCGAACCTGCTGATCAACGGTTCTTCCGGCATCGCCGTGGGCATGGCTACCAATATCCCGCCGCATAACCTGAGCGAGGTAGTCAACGCCTGCATCCTGATGGTGGATGAACCCGACTCCAGTATCGAACAGTTGATGGAATGCATCCCGGGGCCCGATTTTCCGACCGCGGGATATGTCAACGGCGCACGCGGCATTCGCGAGGCCTATCGTAGCGGCAAGGGCAAGATCTACCTGCGTGCAAAGACGCATTTCGAAGAAGACAAGTCGGGCCGGCAAAGCATTATCGTTACCGAATTGCCTTACCAGGTTAACAAGGCCCGGCTGCTCGAAAAAATCGCCGAGCTGGTTAAGGAAAAGCGTCTCGAGGGCATTACCGGATTGCGCGACGAGTCCGATAAGGACGGTATGCGCATGGTGATCGAGTTGCGCCGCGGTGAAATCGCCGACGTGGTGTTGAACAACCTTTACAAGCAGACCCAGATGCAAAACGTGTTTGGCATCAACATGGTGGCGCTGGTCAACGGTCAGCCGCGCCTGCTGAATCTAAGGGAGATTCTGCAAGCCTTCATCCTGCACCGGCGCGAAGTCGTAACCCGCCGCACCATTTTTGACCTGCGTAAGGCACGCGACCGCGCGCATTTGCTGGAAGGGCTCGCCGTCGCGTTGTCCAACATCGATGAAATCATCGAAATGATCAAGCAGTCGTCCAGCCCGGCGGTGGCCAAGGCCGGTCTGATGGAAAAATCCTGGGCGCCGGGTGTGGTCATGGAAATGTTGCAGCGCGCCGGTGCGAAATCTTCCAGGCCCGAGGGTATCGCCGAGACCTTTGGGCTGGTCGGCGATCAATACCGTCTGACCGAGAAACAGGCGCAGGCGATTCTCGATCTGCGCCTGCATAAACTGACCGGGCTGGAGCAGGACAAGATTATTTCCGAGTACCGCGAGATTCTGGAAAAGATAGAAGACCTGCTCGATATACTGAAGCGCGACGAGCGGCTCAAGCAGGAGATTCGGCGCGAGCTTGAAGAAATCAGGGAAGAGTTCGCCGATCCCCGCCGTACCGAAATCGTGATCGATCACTCCGACCTGACGGTCGAAGACCTGATCAGCGAGGAAGACGTGGTGGTGACTATATCGCACCTCGGCTATGCCAAGGCGCAACCCCTGGAATCTTATTCGGCGCAGCGGCGCGGCGGCCGCGGCAAGGCGGCAACCAGGGTCAAGGACGAAGATTTCGTCGAGCAGATGTTTGCAGCGTCGACTCATGACACGCTGCTGTGTTTTTCCACGCGCGGCAAGGTTTACTGGCAAAAGGTTTACCAGTTGCCGATCGGCAGCCGCACCGCGCGCGGCCGGCCCATGATTAACTTGTTGCCGCTGGAGGAAGACGAGCGGATCACCGCGATACTGCCGGTTCGCGAGTACCCGGATGATCAGTTTATTTTCTTCGCAACCGCCAGCGGCAAGGTCAAACGCACCCCGCTGTCGAATTTTTCGCGCCCGCGCGCCAACGGCATCATTGCACTCGATCTGCGCGACGAGGATAGCCTGATAGGGGTCCAGCTCACCGACGGCAAGTCCGATATGATGCTTTTTACCAGCGCCGGCAAGGGTATACGTTTCGCCGAGAGCGACGTGCGCGCGATGGGCCGTACCGCGGCCGGCGTGCGCGGCATCAAGACCCGGGGAGAAGACGAAGTCATTTCACTGATCGCGGTCGAGTCCGACGACGGTCAGATCCTGTTTGCTACCGAGAACGGCTATGGCAAGCGCACTCGCATCGGCGACTTCTCGGTGCAGGGCAGGGGCGGTCAGGGCGTAATCTCGATTCAGACCTCGGAGCGTAACGGTGCCGTGGTCGGGGCGATCAAGACGACCGGCGATGAAGAGATCATGCTGATCAGCAATAGCGGTACCCTGGTGCGCACACCTTCCGAGGATATTTCGATTCTCGGGCGTAACACCCAGGGAGTGACACTGATCCGGCTCGGCGAAGACGAGCAACTGGTGCAGATCGAGCCGGTGGCCGCCAGCGTCGCCGACGGCGACGAGGATGCAGCCAACGGAGACGAAGCCGGAGAAGACGAAGGCTGATGCATCCATGAATGACGATGCCCTGGAAAAACTGCGCCAGCAGATCGACGACATCGATCAACAGTTGCTGGAACTGTTCAATCGGCGCGCGCGTTGCGCGGTCGAGGTGGCGGAAGTCAAACGCGCGCTCAGCGACGAGTCCGATGAAGGTATCGATTTTTTTCGACCGGATCGCGAAGCCCAGGTAATCAATCGGATGAAGACGCTCAACCAGGGGCCTCTTAGCGATGACGAGGTCGGGCGCCTGATTCGCGAAGTCATGTCGGCCTGCCTGGCGCTGGAACAGCCGCTGAAAATAGCCTATCTCGGGCCGGAGGGTACCTTTACCCAGAGCGCAGCGCTAAAACATTTCGGTCATTCGGTGACTACCGTACCGATGAGCAGTATCCCGGATGTTTTTAATTCGGTCGAATCCGGTCACGCGGACTATGGCCTGGTGCCGGTGGAAAATTCTACCGAGGGCGTGGTCAGCCACACTCTGGACATGTTCATGAATTCGAACCTCAAGGTCTGCGGTGAAGTCGAGATACCGATTCATCACCACCTCGCGATGCGTTCCCAGAACGTATCGGAAATCAAGCATGTTTACTCGCATCAACAATCCTTCGCGCAGTGCCGACGCTGGCTCGATCAGAATCTTCCGGGCATAGAGCGCATTCCGGTCAGCAGCAATGCGGAGGCTGCGCGCCTGGCGAGCGTCGAAAGCGACGCGGCGGCAATCTGCGGCTTGCCGGCGGTCGAAATATTCGATTTGAAAATATGTTACGAGAACATCGAAGACCTGTCCGACAACAGCACGCGGTTCGTCATTATCGGCAAGCAGGATGTCGATCCCAGCGGTAACGATAAAACGTCGCTGCTGATTTCGACCAAGAACGTTCCGGGCGCGCTGCTGGGGTTACTGCAGCCGCTGGCGGACCACGGTATCAGCATGAACAAGATCGAGTCGCGTCCGGCGCAGGGCCTGAAGTGGGCTTACGTATTTTTTATCGATATCGACGGGCATCAGCAGGATCCGGAGGTGGCCAAAGCGTTAAATGAGCTGAAACAGCAGGCCGCCTTGTTTAAAATACTGGGTTCTTATCCCAAAGCCACGCTCTAAATGTCTGTAGTCGATTCCGCACTGGTGCAAATCAGGCAGCTGCACCCTTATTCTCCTGGTAAACCGGTCGAGGAGCTGGAGCGTGAGCTTGGCATCGGCAACGCCATCAAACTTGCCTCTAACGAAAATCCGCTGGGATGTTCGCCGCGGGCGCTAGGCGTATTGGCAGAAGCTAGCGAGCACCTCGAACTCTACCCGGATGCAAATGCCTACTACCTGAAGCAACAACTCGCGCAAAAGTTAGGCGTCGAGCAGGATCAGATCACCATCGGCAACGGTTCCAACGATGTGCTCGATCTGGTCGCGCGCAGTTTTCTCGACGCCAGTACCGAGGCCGTGTTCTCGCAATATGCGTTCATGGTGTACGGCATGGTGACCCAGGCTTGCGGGGCGAAAGCGAGCATCGCGCCCGCGCTCGGACCTGGCAGCGCCTCTCCCTATGGTCATGACCTCGATGCCATGGCGGCGTTGATAAACGATAAAACGCGCCTGGTGTTCATCGCCAACCCGAATAATCCGACCGGAACCTGGCTGCAAGCCGACGAGCTGCGTCGCTTCGTCGAACGGGTGCCCGAACATATTGCGATCGTCGTCGACGAAGCCTATTTCGAGTACGTCGAGCTGCAGCAGTACCCGGACACCCTGCAGTGGCTCGGGCAGTTCCCGAATCTGATCGTCACGCGTACCTTCTCGAAAATATACGGGCTTGCCGGGTTGCGCGTCGGTTACTCGGTGTCGAGCTCCGAGCTTTGCGATTTGTTTAACCGTGTCAGGCAGCCGTTCAACGGCAACAGTCTCGGGCTGGCCGCGGCACAGGCGGCGCTCGAGGACGACGACTTCGTCGCGCAAAGCCGCGCCAGCAACGCGCGGGGCCTGCGGTCGATGCAACAATGGTTCGCCCAGCGCGGAATCGATTACATACCCTCGGCCGGGAACTTCCTGACGGTCAGGTTTGGCGCCAACAGCCCGCAGATTTACCAACAGTTGTTGCAGCGCGGCGTTATCGTCAGGCCGGTGGCGAATTACGGACTCCCAGAACACCTGCGTATCAGCGTCGGCACCGAGCCTCAACTACAGCGGCTGTATCTTGTCCTGGGAGAGATATTATGATCGACAGGCTCGCGATTATCGGCGTCGGACTGATTGGCAGTTCGCTCGCGCTGGCGCTGAAGCAGGCCGGGGCAGTGAGACAGGTAATCGGTTACGGGCGTAATCTCGAGAATCTTGAGAAGGGCATCGAGCTTGGGGTTATCGACAGCCTGGCTACCACCGTCGCGGACTGCGTACGTGGTGCAGACGTGATCGTGGTGGCGGTTCCACTGGGCGCGATGCGGCAGGTGTTCGCCGAACTCAAAGCCAGCTCCGGCCGCGATGCCGTGATTACAGATGTCGGTAGTGCCAAGGGGTCGGTTGTCGCGGCGGCAAGGGAAGAGCTTGGTGATCTGTGGTCGCGTTTCGTTCCTGGTCACCCGATTGCCGGTACTGAAAAGAGTGGCGTGGAAGCCGGTTTCGCAAGCCTCTACCAGGGTCGCCGCGTAATCCTGACACCGCTGGAGCAAACTGACGCTGACGCCGTCGAGGTTATCGACGATATGTGGCAACACTGCGGTGCGATCATGGAATATCTCAGCGTCGAGCATCACGACAAGGTGCTGGCAGCGACCTCGCATTTGCCGCATATGCTGGCTTACGCGCTGGTACATCACCTGTCGAACCTGAACGATCACGAAGAGATTTTTCGGTACGCCGCTGGCGGATTTCGGGATTTCTCCCGTATCGCCTCCAGCGACCCGGTCATGTGGCGCGACGTATGCCTGGCCAACGGTGACGCCCTGGTCACCCTGATAGATCAGTATCAACAGGAACTCGAGCGCATTGCCAGCGCGATTCGTGACGGCGATGCCGATGAACTGCTGAAGCTGTTCGGCAGGGCGAAGTCGGAGCGTGATTCGCTGATAGGTAATTGTTGATGACGCGATTCGTCTGCAAACCCGGCGGCAGCCTGGATGGAAATTTTCGGGTTCCCGGCGATAAATCGATCTCTCACCGTTCGATCATTCTCGCCTCGATCGCAGACGGGAGCAGCCATATTTCCGGTTTCCTGCAGGGCGAGGATAGCCTCAACACGATGCGGGCGTTCCAGCAGATGGGAGTACCGATCGCGCGCAACCAGGGCGAAGTCACGGTCAGCGGCGTCGGGCTGCACGGCCTGCAGGCGCCGGCAACCGATCTCGATATGGGCAACTCCGGAACCGCCATGCGATTACTGCTGGGACTGCTTGCCGGACAGAGCTTCGATGCGCGCCTGATCGGCGATAGTTCGCTGTCGTCGCGGCCGATGCTGCGCGTGATCCAGCCGTTACAGCAAATGGGCGCGGTCATCGAAAGCGCGGACGGCGGACGCGCGCCGCTGCAGGTCAGGGGAGGACAGGTACTCGAGTCGATCGACTACCGAATGCCGGTGGCGTCGGCACAGGTAAAATCCTGCCTGCTGCTGGCCGGGCTCTATGCGCGTGGCGAAACCATCGTGCACGAACCAGCGCCGACGCGTGACCACAGCGAGCGCATGCTGCGGGGATTCGGCTGCGACGTAGCATCTAACGCCGGCGAAATCCGGCTTCGGGGTAATCAGGCATTGAGCGCCTGCGATATCGACGTACCGGCCGATATATCATCGGCGGCATTTTTCATGGTCGCGGCCAGTATTGCCAGTGATTCCGATATCACGTTACAGCATGTCGGCATCAATCCTACCCGCACCGGGGTGATCGATATCCTGAAACTAATGGGAGCCGATATCGATATTGTCAATCGCCAGGAAATTGGGGGCGAGCCGGTTGCCGACATCCGGGTGTGCAGCGCGGCATTGTCCGGCATCGAGATTCCCGAGTCGCTGGTGCCGCTGGCAATCGACGAGTTTCCGGTGCTGTTCGTAGCCGCGGCCTGTGCCGTCGGGGAAACCCGTCTGAGCGGTGCGGAAGAGCTGCGGGTCAAGGAAAGCGACCGCATCCAGGCCATGGCTGACGGCCTGACCAGGCTTGGAATTGAAACCGAGGTGAAACCTGACGGCATTATAATTCAGGGTGGTAAGCTCGGCGGCGGTGAAATCGATTCGCATGGAGACCATCGCATTGCGATGGCGTTCAGCGTGGCTTCGCTGGCAGCGCGCCGGGATATTTGTATTCGGGATTGCTCCAATGTAAATACATCGTTTCCCGGATTCGCGGAACTGGCTCAACGGGCAGGAATCAGGATATCGATCGATGCAGGATGAGGACGTTTTTGTCGTTACAATCGACGGTCCGAGTGGATCGGGTAAAGGATCGCTCGCGCTTAAGGTGGCGCGCGAGCTGGGATTTCATCTGCTAGACAGCGGAGCTATTTATCGCCTGTTGGCGCTAAAGGCGCTGCAACAGGGTATCGACCTCGACGACGAGCAACAGGTCGCGGCACTGGCCGACGGGCTCGATATCCGGTTTGAAACGGGTGACGAATTATCTATTCCCTATCTCGACAACGTAGACGTTTCGGCCGAGTTACGGCGGGAGCCAACCGGCGACGCGGCCTCGAAGGTTGCACGTCATCCCCTGGTGCGTGAACGCCTGCTGCAGCTGCAGCGCGGCTTTTTGCAGCCCCCGGGGCTGGTCGCCGACGGGCGCGATATGGGCACCGTGGTGTTCCCCGACGCCCGTTTTAAGTTCTTTTTGTACGCTAGCCCCGAAATTCGCGCGCAAAGACGATATAAGCAGTTGATAAATATGGGATTATCCGCTAATATCTCGCAGCTCCAAGCGGATATAGCCGAACGTGACGAACGTGATCAAAAGCGAGATGTCTCACCGCTAGTGCCCGCAGAAGATGCTCTGGTTGTGGAATCAAGCTTGCTCGACCTGGCGCAGGTAACGGAACTCGTACTAAGCCATATTAGAGAAAAGCAGTAACCACGACTTTATAAAGGCCCCTGCAGATGCACTGTCTCCAGGGTTTTTTTAACTAAACCAGATGGTTAATTGTATCCGGATTAACTGTCACGAAACTCTTTTAGGATTCTTCCATGTCTGAAAACTTTGCAGAAATGTTTGAGCAAAGCATTAATGAAATGAATATGCGCGTCGGTGAAATAATCTCCGGCGAGGTTGTCGATATTAACCGGGATGTTGTCATCGTCAACGCGGGCCTCAAGTCCGAGGGTGTTATCCCGGTAGAACAATTTTACGATGAAAACGGTGAACTCGACGTCAAGATCGGCGATACGGTCGAGGTTGCGCTGGATTCATTCGAAGACGGCTACGGCGAATCTCGCCTGTCGCGCGAAAAAGCCAAGCGCGCACGCGCCTGGACCCGCCTCGAGCAGGCCCAGCAGGCCGACGAGATCGTAACCGGGCGCTTTACCGGCAAGGTCAAGGGTGGCTTCACCGTCGATATCGGCGAAATTCGCGCATTCCTGCCGGGTTCGCTGGTGGACGTGCGTCCGGTGCGCGACACCGCTTATCTCGAGGAAAAAGAACTCGAATTCAAGATCATCAAGCTGGACCAGAAGCGCAACAATGTTGTCGTTTCCCGTCGCGCCGTGGTAGAGAAGGAGTTCAGCGAAGAGCGCGAAAAGCTGCTGGAAAACCTCAAAGAGGGCGAACGCGTGCGTGGTATCGTCAAGAACCTTACCGATTATGGCGCCTTCCTCGACCTGGGCGGTATCGACGGCCTGTTGCACATTACGGACATGGCCTGGAAGCGTGTCAAGCACCCGTCCGAAGTAGTGGAAATTGGTCAGGAAATCGACGTCGTCGTGCTCAAGTTCGACCGCGAAAAGAATCGTGTCTCGCTTGGCCTCAAGCAAATGGGCGATGATCCCTGGGAAAATCTCATGCGTCGTTATCCGGAAGGCACTCGCCTCTTCGGTCAGGTCAGCAATATTACCGACTACGGCTGTTTCGTCGAGATCGAGGATGGTGTCGAAGGCCTGGTTCACGTTTCCGAAATGGACTGGACCAACAAGAACGTCAACCCTAACAAGGTTGTTACCCTCGGTGACGAAGTCGAGGTCGTGATCCTCGAGATCGACGAGGAACGTCGTCGCATTTCGCTGGGCATGAAGCAGTGCAAGGCAAATCCCTGGGAAGAATTCGGTACTACCAACAACAAGGGCGACATCATTTCCGGCAAGATCAAGTCAATTACCGATTTCGGTATCTTTATCGGGCTGGAAGGAAATATCGATGGCCTGATTCATCTCACCGACCTGTCCTGGAACAAGCCGGGTGAAGAAGCGGTGCGTGAATATCAAAAGGGACAGGAAGTCGAAGCCATGGTATTGTCGATCGATCCCGAGCGCGAGCGTATCTCGCTGGGTATAAAGCAGATCGAAAAAGATCCGTTTGCGAGCTTTATCGCGGACAAACCCAAGGGTAGTATTGTGTCTGGTACGGTAGTGTCGGTCGATGCCAAGGCGGCCGTGGTCGATCTAGGTGACGGCATCGAGGGTCTGTTGCGGGCTTCCGAGATGGCCAAGGATCGGGTAGAGGACGCTCGTTCGTTTCTTAACGAAGGCGACCAGATCGAAGCCAAGATAACCGGAATGGATCGTAAGGGGCGCAGTATTTACCTGTCGATCAAAGCCAAGGATAGCGATGAGGAACAGGAAGCGCTGAAGGACTACGCGGCCAGTAGCGACGGCAAGTCGGCCACTACGAGCTTCGGTGATCTGCTCAAGGAAAAAATGGATTCCTGATCCACAATCGGGTGGCGGGGATAACCCGCCACCAATCCAGATTATTGGGCCAAGAGATGAAAGAAACAGAATTTGTACCATCGATGACCAAATCAGACCTGATCGATAATCTAGCGAGAAATCAGGGGCACCTGGCTTATAAGGACGTCGAACTGGCGGTAAAAAGCCTGATCGAAATGATGAGTAGCGCACTGTCGAACGGTGAACGCATTGAAATCAGGGGGTTTGGCAGTTTCAGTCTGCATTATCGGCCGCCGAGAACGGGGCGTAATCCGAAGTCGGGTGACAAGGTGGATTTACCCGGAAAGTACGTACCGCATTTCAAACCCGGGAAGGAGTTGCGCGATCGCGCCAATAATCAGAAATAGTCTCATTCACACCGCCCAGCCGGATACGGCCGCTTAATTATGGATATCTGGCTTTTCCTGTTAGTCCTGGCCGCAATCATCATCGGCTGGTTGCTCGGACGGTGGCAACCTTTCAAACGAAAAACCAATCAGCAGCAACCCGATCAATTTTCCGAACGCTACGCCAGGGGTTTGAATTACCTGCTGGCGGACGATTCGGATAATGCAATAAAGATATTCACCGATCTGATCGAGGTCAACAAGGACACCATAGAGATCCATATTGCCCTGGGCAATCTGTTTCGTTCCAAGGGCGAAGTCGATCGCGCCATCAAGGTGCATCAGAACCTGCTGGCGCGACCGAACCTGACCCGCAAACAGCGCCATATGGCCATTGCCGAGCTGGCCAACGATTACCTCAAGGCCGGGTTGCTCGATCGCGCGGAAAAGCTGTATCGGGAAATGATCGATCTCGATGCGAACAGCAGGCACGCCTATCGACGCCTGCTCGAGCTCTATATTGCAGAGAAATCCTGGGGGGAAGCGGTCGACTGTGCCGAGGCGCTTTACCAAATGGATGAGCCGGAAGCGGACATCGCCTACAGTCAGTGCCTGTGTGAAATTGCCAGCGAAGCAATCGCCAGCGGTAACAACCGGCTGGCGCGCAAAAACCTCGACCGTGCAATAGAAGTCGATCCAGGTTGCGTGCGGGCAGGGTTGTTGCTGATTAAACTGCACATGAATACCGATAATCTGGCCGCGGCAAAAAGAATATTCCAGCGACTGACGCGTGAAAGTCCGGATTACATGGGGCTTTATATCGAGCCGGCGCGCCAGATCTATCTCAACCGCGAGGCTGGCGTTTACCAGGAATTTCTGCAGCAGCAATACAAACAGCATGCGTCGACGCGCCTCGCGATTGCCCTGCTCGAGCAATATGCCCGGAACGATGAAATCGAAAAGGCGCGAGAATTTTTATCCGATATATTACATCAGTCGCCGTCCTTCGAGGCCTTCGAGTTTGCACTGCGCTTTCTGAAGTCGAATCCAGATCAGCTTGGCGAAACCTGGGAAACCCTTTCGACTTTTCTGCAAACGATGCAGGACAAGAAAATCGAGTATGTTTGTGCGCGTTGTGGCTATGAGAGCCATGCCATACAATGGCTTTGCCCGAGCTGTCGTAACTGGGGCTCGATGAAGCCGGTCAAGCCTTGAAAGATCCTAAAATTATCGTTGCGCTCGATTTCCCCGATCACGGGCAGGCTATCGAGTTTTCACGCAGGACGTCTCCCGATCAGTGCCGCCTGAAAGTCGGCAAGGAATTGTTTACCAGTGCCGGGCCGGCGCTGGTCGAAGAGTTGATCGACAGCGGCTACGAGGTCTTTCTCGATCTGAAGTTTCACGATATTCCGAATACGGTCGAAAAAGCCGCTAGTGCTGCGGCCAGGCTGGGTGTCTGGATGTTGAACGTGCATGCCCTCGGCGGAGCGGAGATGATGCGGGCCGCGCGTGAGGGTATCGAGGTGGTCGCGAATCGCCCATTCCTGATCGCGGTTACCGTGCTGACCAGCATGTCGCCGCGTGATTTGCAGGAAATCGGCATGGAGATCCCGTTGCCGCAATTGGTCGACCGCTTGGCGCAGGGCGCCATCGAAAGCGGTCTCGACGGCGTCGTCTGCTCCGCCCGGGAAGCCCCGATGCTGCGCGCCTCGATCGGCGATGCGGCGCTGCTGGTAACCCCCGGAATCCGTCCCGAATGGGCGGCCGCGAACGATCAACATCGTATCGTGACGCCGCGCCAGGCGCTGGAGAACGGCGCCAGCTACCTGGTGATTGGACGTCCGATCACCCAGCACGCGGATCCGGCCGAGGCGCTGAGGCTGATTACGCAATCGATTTCATAGTCATCCAGGGCAGGGCGGATGACAGCTATCGGGTGAATCGTTACACTATTGCCAGATTTGATCATTACAACGATTATAAATGGATCCCAATTTTCTAGAATTCGAACAGCCGATCGCTGAGCTTCAGGCCAAGATTTCCGAGTTGCGTTATGTTACCGATGACTCGGACATCAACATCAGCCAGGAAATCAAGACACTCGAGCGCAAGGCGGAGTCGTTGACCACGTCGATATTCTCGAAGCTTTCAGCATGGCAGATTTCACAACTATCGCGGCACCCCAACCGGCCATACTCCACCGACTATATCGAACGTATCTTTACTGATTTCGAGTACCTGCATGGCGATCGCGCATTTGCCGACGATCATCCCGTCGTCGGTGGTGTCGGACGGCTGGAGGGTAAGCCGGTAATGGTGATCGGTCAGCAGAAAGGTCGCGATACACGGGAAAAAATCAAGCGCAATTTCGGCATGCCGCGACCCGAGGGTTACCGCAAGGCGCTGCGCTTAATGAAGATGGCCGAAAAATTCAAAATGCCCCTGTTGACACTGGTCGATACTCCGGGCGCCTACCCGGGTATCGGCGCGGAGGAACGCGGTCAGAGTGAAGCGATTGCGCGCAATCTGTATACCCTGGCCGAGTTGAAAACACCGATTATCTGTACCGTGATCGGTGAAGGTGGATCGGGCGGCGCGCTTGCGATTTGCGTCGGTGATCGTATCAATATGCTGCAGTACGCGACCTATTCGGTAATCTCCCCCGAGGGCTGCGCGTCCATTTTGTGGAAAAGCGCCGACAAGGCATCGCAGGCGGCCGAGGCGATGGGTATAACTGCCGAGCGCCTGTATTCGCTCAAGTTGATCGACAGTGTTATTAGCGAGCCGCTCGGTGGCGCGCATCGGGATTATGACCAGGTGGCCGACTCGCTCAAACTGAACCTGGTGGAAAGCCTTGAAGCCCTGGAATCGATGACTATCGACAAGCTACTCGAAAAGCGTTATCAAAAGCTGATGTCGTTTGGCCAGTACCGGGAAGGCTGACAGGGTCACTGCAAACGAGCCCCATGCGTTCATGCCTGGAATCGATTCCTGACGATTGCCGCCGCGTCTTCGTGGCCTACAGCGGTGGGCTCGATTCCAGCGTGCTGCTGCACCTGCTGCTATCGACCGGGCGAGCCTACGAAATCCTGCCCTGGCACATCAACCATGGCCTGGTCGAGAATTCCTCGCAGATGGAACAGTTCTGTATTCAGCAGGCGCAGGCTTATGGCCTCGAAATTCGCGTCGACCGGCTCGATTTGGCAGACGTGGACAGCAATATCGAAGCGGTAGCGCGTCGTCAGCGTTATCGCCTGTTCGCAGAAAACACGCATGCCGGCGACTGCATCCTGACCGCTCATCACGCCGATGACCAGGCTGAGACCTTTTTAATGAATGCGTTACGCGGCTCGGGAGTCTCCGGGCTGCGCGGTATCGCCAGGCGGCGTCGCCTGGGTTCGTCCCTGCTATTGCGTCCGCTGCTGGAATTCAGTCGTGGGCGGCTGGAGGATTATGCCAGGCGGCACGAGATCGCCTGGTTCAACGATCCCAGTAATCAAAACCCGAGATTCGACCGCAATTACCTGCGCTACCATATCGTGCCGCTGATCAAGCAACGCTGGCCGGGTTATCAGAACGCGCTGACGACGAGCAGCGAGATACAGTCCGAGACGCAGGACTTACTCGATGAAGTCGGATCGCGGGATTATCAGGAACTGCATCTACCCGACCCTGGCAAAATCGATCGACTGGATATTAACGGAATGCTGCAACTGTCATTGCCGCGCCGCAAGAACCTGGTGCGTTACTGGATTGCATCCGCCGGACTGCCGGCGCCGCCGTTTACCCGCCTGCAAGAGCTGATGCACCAACTGCAGGCCCGGCCCGATGCCATGCCCGAGGTTGCTATGCCGGGCTACTCGCTGCGGATATACGATCGGCAGCTGTTCCTGGTGTTCGAGCCTGCCCGCGATGAATGCGGCGGTGCGATTGAATTCGGTCAGCTTGAAGAGATCGAGATCCCGCAACTGAATCTGCGGCTAAGCCGCAAGGAGATACTGCAGCGGCTTGGTGTCGAGGATAAAAACCAGTCGTTGACGCTGAAATTCAGGCGGCGGGGGGAGCAAAACGAGGATAGTCATCGGCTCAAGCGGTTATTCCAGCGCCACCGGGTGCCGCCCTGGGAGCGCGACTCTACCGCGCAACTTTACCTCGACGGCCGGCTCGAGGGCTTGCTGCGATGAGCGAGGACGACGGCAGGGACCGGGTATTCTCGCGGCGCCTGAGCGAGGTCAAGGCCTTCGAATTCAACGAAACCGTCGCCAGCGTTTTTCAGGATATGATTTCACGCTCGGTTCCGGGTTACTCCCTGTTACTGCGTATGATCGGCCTCTATGCCGATATTTTTGTCACGCCCGCAAGCCGCGTCTACGATCTCGGCTGCTCGCTGGGCGAAGCCAGCCTGCTGGTTGCCGACCAGACCCGCGATATCGATTGCCGGATTATCGCGGTCGACAACTCGGCCGCAATGATCGAACAATGCCGGCAGCATCCCCCGGGCGGTACTTCGATAGAGTGGTGCTGCGGGGATATTCGTGATACCACGATCGAGAACGCCTCGGTGGTGGTGTTGAATCTTACCCTGCAGTTCCTTCAGCCGGAAGAGCGGCCGGCGCTGCTGCAGCGGATTTTTGACGGGTTAAATCCGGGCGGGATCCTGGTATTGTCCGAGAAGATCGTATTCGAGGATGCCACCGAAAACGAACGTATGACCCAACTCTACCAGGGCTTCAAGAAAACCATGGGATACAGTGATCTCGAGATTAGCCAGAAACGCAATGCGCTGGAAAACGTGTTAATCCCGGATAGCGATCAGCAGCACCGTCAGCGACTCGAATCGATCGGCTTCGACGAAATCTACCAGTGTTTCCGTGGATTCAATTTCGTCTCCTACCTGGCAATCAAGGCGTGAACTGGGATCGGCTGTTCGATTTTCTGCGACGGCACGGGCTGAATCACTGGGCCAACGAACTGCAGGCGCAAAGCGATCGATGGCTGGTGACACACGGTGACTATCGGCGCTGGCAAAGAGCGCTGGATGGGCTGCCGCCACTGGAAAATGCGCAGTCCCGTTTCGACCTGCCCGCGGTCACCGTGAACGGGCTATGCCCGGATAACGAGGCACTGCGCGGCGCGCTGCAGGGATTGATGCCATGGCGCAAGGGCCCGTACCAGATCGCCGACGTTTATATCGACAGCGAATGGCGCTCCGATTTGAAGTGGGAGCGGGTGCTGCCCCACCTGGCGTCGCTGCGGGGCCGGCGTATTCTCGACATCGGTTGCGGCAACGGCTATCACTGCTGGCGCATGCTGGCGCAATCGCCGGAAATAGTGCTCGGAATCGAACCTTCGGTGCTGTTCAACCTGCAGTTTGCGGCGTTGCAAAAGTACCTGCTGCGGGACGATATACAGCTGCTGCCCATCGGCGTCGAGGATATGCCAGCAAACCTGGACTGTTTCGACAGCGTGTTTTCGATGGGCGTTTTGTATCATCGCAAAAGCCCCATCGACCATCTTTACCAGCTCAAGGGCTTTCTCGCCCCGGGGGGCGAGCTGTGCCTCGAAACCCTCGTCATCGAGGGGCAGGCGGGCAGGTTGCTGTTACCGCAGGCACGCTACGCGCGCATGCGCAACGTCTGGTTCATTCCATCGTCGCAGGAACTTGTCGGCTGGTTGCAGCGCTGCGGCTTCGTCAATGTCAGGATTGTGGATGAATCGGTAACCAGCATCGAGGAGCAACGCGCCACCGAGTGGATGCGATTCGAGTCGCTCGAACAGTCCCTGGATCGAGGCAACCCTGCGCTGACGGTTGAAGGCTTGCCGGCGCCGCGGCGCGCCGTGGTGCTGGCCGAAAGGCCTGCGGGCTAATCCATCGGGACGTATACGACCTGGTTGCGACCCGCGTCTTTGGCCGCATAAACGCCTTCGTCCCCGGCGTGGAACATGTCTTCGAAATCTCCCTTGGAGCCGACTTCCATTGTCGGTGGTAAAACCCTGCTCGGCCAGGGTATGCTCCAACAGGTCGCGATAAGCCTGGTTGTTTTCTATTACTAGTGCGCGCATGATCGTAAAGAGAGACAATCCGTAATTGTTTTTAGCTATCGGCGATAATTGGCAAAACTTTAGCGTTGATTCGCGAGCCTGTATCCAGGGTTATTTTGGGTTCGTCGATTGTCTTCAAAATACGATTCTGCTATCGTTTCCTTCCATCCTACGTTCCGTACGTCCAACCAATTTTTTGGAATTTATGAGCCGATTCATATTCATTACTGGTGGTGTTGTTTCATCACTGGGCAAGGGCATTGCATCCGCCTCACTAGGCGCTTTACTGCAGGCACGCGGACTCAGCGTAACCATGATAAAGCTGGATCCTTACATCAATGTCGATCCCGGAACCATGAGCCCATTCCAGCACGGCGAGGTCTATGTTACCGATGATGGCGCCGAAACCGATCTCGACCTGGGGCACTACGAGCGGTTTTCCGGGGTGCATTGTTCGCAGAGCAGTAATTACACGACCGGCCGTATCTACGAAAGCGTGATTGCCAAGGAGCGGCGCGGTGATTACCTCGGCGCAACGGTACAGGTCATCCCGCATATCACCGATGAAATCAAGGACTCGGTGCTCAACAGCACCAACGGGGCCGATATCGTGCTGGTCGAAATCGGCGGTACCGTGGGTGATATCGAATCGCTGCCTTACCTCGAGGCAATTCGTCAAATGGGTTTCGAACTGGGGCACGATAACGTGCTCTACATGCACCTGACCCTGATTCCCTACCTGCCCGCGGCGGGTGAAATCAAGACCAAGCCAACCCAGCACTCGGTCAAGGAACTGC
>JAACFA010000207.1 GCA_009937625.1 Gammaproteobacteria bacterium
TACGAGCGCCTGCTCGCCGGCGACATAAGCGCCGACGAAATCATCGAAACCCTCAACGGCACCCAGTTGCGCGGCCTCGGTGGCGCCGGTTTTCCGGTCGGGCGCAAGTGGGGAATCCTGCGCGACCAGCCCGCGCCGCGAATGTGCGCCATCAATATCGACGAAGGCGAGCCCGGCACGTTCAAGGATCGTCTCTACATGCTGTCCGATCCGCATCGTTTCCTCGAAGGGATGCTGATCGCGACGCGGGTGATCGGCATCGACGCCTGCTACATCTACATTCGTGACGAGTACCCCTCGGTGATTCAGAACCTCCGGAACGCGGTCGACCATCTGGTGCAGAAATCCGGTTACGATCTGCCGCGTATCGAAATCCGTCGCGGCGCCGGCGCCTATATCTGCGGTGAGGAATCGGCGATGATCGAATCGATCGAAGGCAAACGCGGCATGCCGCGCCTGCGACCGCCCTATGTCGCCCAGGTCGGCCTGTTCGGTCACCCGACCCTGGAACACAACTGTGAAACCCTTTTCTGGGTGCGCGACGTGATCGAGAAGGGCTCGGAATGGTTCGATTCGCAGGGCCGCAACGGGCGCAAGGGCGTGCGCAGCTTTTCCGTGTCTGGCCGGGTCAAAAAGCCCGGAGTGCATCTCGCACCGGCGGGTATCACGATCAAGGAATTGATCGATGAATACTGCGGCGGCATGCTAGACGGTCACCAGTTTTACGGCTATTTTCCGGGCGGCGCTTCGGGCGGTATTCTGCCGGCCTCGCTCGGCGATATTCCGCTCGACTTCGATACCCTGCAGGAATACGGCTGTTTTATCGGTTCGGCGGCAGTGGTAGTGCTGTCCGACAAGGATAGCGCCAAACAGGCCGCGTTGACCTCGATGAAATTCTTTGCGCACGAATCCTGCGGGCAGTGTACCCCCTGCCGCGTTGGTTGTGAGAAAGCGGTCAGCATCATGGAGAGCGGCGACTGGGATATCGAGCAATTGAATGACCTGTCGACGGTCATGATCGATGCCTCTATCTGCGGTCTTGGGCAGGCGGCGCCGAACCCGGTGCTGTCGGTCATAAAGTATTTCCCCCATGAACTCGGCATCGAGGAGAATCAATAATGGCTGCAAACCCGGATTCCATCTTCGAAACCATCGAATTCACGCTGAACGGCAGCGGCGCAGCGCACCGGCACCGAAATTCCGCACCTGTGTTACACCGATGGGTTGCGCGCCGACGGCAACTGCCGCGCCTGCGTGGTCGAGATCGACGGCGAGCGCGTGCTCGCGCCGAGCTGCTGTCGTAATCCGACCCCGGGCATGGTGGTCAACTCGGATAACGAGCGTGCGCAAAAATCGCAGCAGCTGGTGCTTGAACTGTTGCTGTCAGACATGCCCGAACAGGCCTATACACTCGATAACGAATTGACTTACTGGGCTGACAAGCTCGAAGTTAAAAATCCCAGGTTCAAGCCGCGTCACCAGCCAAAGGCGGATTTATCGCACCCGGCGATCGCGGTCAACCTCGACGCCTGTATCCAGTGCACGCGCTGCTTGCGCGCCTGCCGCGAGGAACAGGTAAACGACGTCATCGGCCTCGCGCGACGCGGTCATCATGCCGAAATCGTGTTCGATATCGGCGACCCGATGGGCGAGTCGTCCTGCGTCGCCTGCGGCGAGTGCGTCGCCGCCTGTCCCACCGGTGCGCTCAGCAACGCTACCGGCGCGCACCTGGTCGAGGCCGACCGCAAGGTCGATTCGGTATGCCCCTATTGCGGCGTGGGTTGCCTGCTGACCTATCACGTCAAGGATGACAAGAAAGGGCCGCTATGGCTTCGACTACGTCAATCACCCGCAGCGCCTGCTGAAGCCGCTGATCCGCAAGCAAGGCGTGCCCAAGGGGATGAACGAATACTTCGATCCGAGCGATCCGTCGAAAATGTTTCGCGAAGCAAGCTGGGACGAGGCGATGGAACTCGCCGCCGGCGGTTTGCGCAAGATCAGGGACGAGCTCGGCGGCGCCGGGCTGGCCGGCTTCGGTTCGGCCAAGGGCTCGAACGAGGAAGCCTACCTGTTCCAGAAGCTGGTGCGCGCCGGCTTCGGCACCAACAACGTCGACCACTGCACCCGGCTGTGTCACGCCTCCAGCGTCGCGGCGTTGCTCGAAGGCATCGGCTCCGGCGCGGTGTCGAACCAGGTCGAGGACGTCAAGCATGCCGAGGTGTTCCTCGTCATCGGCTCCAACCCGACCACCAACCACCCGGTGGCGGCGACCTTCATGAAGAACGCGATCCGCAACGGCAAGAAGCTGATCCTGCTGGATCCGCGCAAGACCGATATCGCGCGTCACGCCACGCACTTTCTGCAATTCAACGCGTCTACCGACGTGTCGCTGCTGAACTCGATGCTGCACACGATCATCGAAGAGGGTCTGACCGACGACAAGTTTATCGCCGAGCGCACCCTCGACTACGAAGATCTCAAAGCCAACGTCGCCGATTTCAGTCCCGAAAAAATGGAGCCCGTGACCGGTATCGATGCCGCCACCGTGCGCGAAGTCGCGCGCCTGTTCGGTATCTCGCAGCATATCCACGGCACCGACAACTCGCGTTGCCTGATCGCGCTGTCGATGATTACCGGCCAGGTTGGCCGCCCCGGCACCGGGCTGCATCCGCTGCGCGGGCAGAACAACGTGCAGGGCGCCTCCGATGCCGGGTTGATTCCGATGATGTTCCCCGATTACCAGCGGGTCGACAACCCGGACGCAAACGCCTGGTTCTCGAAGTACTGGAATATCGAGCTCGACAACAAGCCGGGATTGACCGTGGTCGAAATCATGCACTCGATACTTGAGGGGGGGATCAGGGGCATGTACATCATGGGCGAAAACCCGGCGATGTCCGACCCGAACCTGAACCATGCGCGCGCGGCGCTGGCGGCGCTCGACCACCTGGTGGTGCAGGACATGTTCCTGACCGAAACCACGGCCTTCGCCGATGTCGTATTACCGGCCTCCGGCTGGGCCGAGAAGGACGGCACGGTTTCCAATACCGACCGCCGCGTGCAGCTCGGCCGCGCCGCGGTGCCGCTGCCCGGCGAAGCGCGCCAGGACCTGTGGATCATCCGCGATATCGGTAAGGGCATCGGAATGGACTGGGATTACAGCCACGTGTCCGAGGTTTACGACGAAATGCGCGGTGCCATGAGGAGTATCACCGGCATCACCTGGGAGCGGTTGAACGAGGCGTCGTCGGTAACGTATCCCTGCACCGACGAAAACGATCCGGGGCAGGGCGTGGTCTTCGTCGAGAACTTCCCGACCGCCACCGGCAAGGCACGGCTGGTGGCCGCCAAATCGATCCCGGCCGACGAGCAGCCCGACGAAGAGTTCCCTCTGGTGTTGATTACCGGGCGCCAGCTCGAGCACTGGCATACCGGGTCGATGACGCGGCGTGCGTCGGTGCTGGATGCGATCGAACCGGTACCGGTGGTTTACGTCAACCAGCAGGATCTCGAGAGTCTGGGCATCGACGCCGGCGGCGAAATCATCGCCAGGTCGCGCCGCGGTGAAATTCGCGCCTTCGCGCGGCCCGACGGCGCGCTCAAGAAAGGCGAAGTGTTTATCCCGTTCTGCTACCACGAGGCGGCGGCCAACCTGCTGACCAACGAAGCGCTCGATCCCTTCGGCAAGATTCCGGAGTTTAAATTCTGCGCCGTCAAGCTGGAAGCGGCCTAAAAGCCCGGCAGCGAAAAGTTAGTCATACCGGCGAGTTAATAGTCATACCGGCGCAGCCTGCTATGCGCGAAGTCTGTTGGATGGATTGCGGCCTGCGCCGCAATCACGGGGCGTTCAGTCGCCCAGGTTGACGAGCACGATCTTGCCGAAATGGCCGCCCTGTTCCATCAGGCGATGAGCCTCGGCGGCGTCTTTCAGCGGAAAGCGAGCGTCGATCAACGGTTCGATCGTGCCGGCTGCGAACAGCGGCATGACGGCTGCTTCGAACTGGTTGATGATCGCCGCTTTCTCGGTTACCGGGCGTGAGCGCAGCACCGAGCCGATGATGCGCTGGCGTTTCACCATCATCGTCGCCAGGTTGAGCTCAGCCTTGATCCCGCCCATCACGCCGATCAGCATCAGCGTGCCCGCGAGCGCGAGCGATTTCATGTTGGCTTCGAGGTATTTCGCACCGATGTGATCGAGAATAACGTCGACTCCGCGTTTTTCCGTGATGCGCCGGATTTCCCCGGCAAAGTCCTGTTCGCGGTAATCGATGACATGATGGGCGCCCTGTTCCCGCACGCGGTCCAGCTTGCCGCTCGACGCCGTGACGAAGATTTCCGTCTCGGGCGACAGGGCCCTGCACAGTTGTATCGCCGAGGTGGCGACGCCGCCCCCGCCGCCGTGGATCAGAACCGAATTCCGGCCTTCCAGCTCGCCCAGTAGGAACAGGTTGAGGTAGGCGGTGATGTAGGTTTCACAGATACAGGCGGCCTGCTCGAAGCTGACCGAATCCGGAATCGTCATCGCATGCTCTTCGTAGGCGAGCGCGTACTCGGCATAGCCGCCGCCGCCGACCAGCGCGACCACGCGGTCGCCCACCTTGAAGCGCGTGGCGTCGGCGCCCACCGCTTCGATGGTGCCGGCGACCTCGAGCCCGAGGATTTCGGAATCCCCCGGCGGCGGCGGGTAGTTACCCTGGCGCTGGATCACGTCGGGCCGGTTGACCGAGGCGTTCATGACCTTGATCAGAATCTGGTCGCCTTTCGGTGACGGGGTGTCTACATCGGCCAGTTCCATCATCTCGGGACCGCCGAAATCCTTCAGTACGATTGCTTTCATGCCTTTGCCTGTGTGCGTTGCATTGATTAATAGCCCATGGCGCAGCCATCCTTGCGCGGATCGGAGCCGCCCTGCAGCACGCCTTGCTCCCAGTCGATGACGATTGCCTGCCCGCCGCCGTGAGGTCCGTCCTCCTCGACGACCTGGTGACCCCTGGCCGCGAGGCCTTCCCGGGTCGCGGCCGGTACCCCGGTCTCGACATCCAGCAGTCCGTTATAGAGCAGGAAGCGTGCGGCATCGAGCGATTGCTGGATGTCGAGGCCGTAGTCGATCCAGTTCGACAGCACGTAGGCCTGGCCCATTGCCTGGTATTGCCCGCCCATGACGCCGAAGCTCAGCACCGGTTTGCCGCCGCGGTAAACCATCGCCGGGATGATCGTGTTCATCGGGCGCTTGCCCCCTTCGAGCTGATTGAAGTGACCGTCTTCCAGCACGAACCCGGCGCCGCGATTATTCAGGTTGATGCCGGTGGAGCCGGCGACCAGGCCGCAGCCCCATGAGTGAAACACGCTGTTGATGAAAGAACAGGCGTTACGGTTCTTGTCGACCACGCTGATGTAAACCGTGTCGCGATGGTTCGGCAAGGCCGACTCGACCGGCTGGCGCAGCGCCTGCTGCATGTCGATGCGCCCAAACTGGCTTTTGGCGAATTCGTCCGACAGCATTTCCGCCACCGGTAACGGATTGAAACCGCTATCGGCGACGAAACGATCGCGCTCGGCCATCGCCAGCGTGAAGGCCTCGCTCAGCAGGTGCACGTGATCGGCGCCCAGATGCGGCAGTTGCGAGACATCGGTCTGCGACAGTATGTTCAGCGCCATCAACGTGGTGATGCCCTGGCTGTTGGGAGGAACTTCGAAAACCTCGTAGCCGCGGTAGTTACTGCTGATCGGCTCGACCCACTCGGACTTATGATTGGCCAGGTCGTCGAGCGTCATCAGGCCGTCCTGCGAATCGCTGAAACGTACGATTTCTTCGGCGATTGCACCGAGATAGAAAGCGTCGCGACCCTCACTCGCGATCCGGCGCAGGCTGCGCGCGAGATCGGGCTGCCGATGGATGCTGCCGGCCGCCGGGGCCTTGCCGTCGACCAGGTAGGCTGCGCTCGATTCCGGGGTTTGCGCCAGCAGCTCCTCGGTTTTGTTCCAGTTATGAGCGATGACGGGCGTCACCGCGTAACCGGTCTCGGCGTAATGGATTGCGGGCTGCAGCAAGGACGCGAGATCGGCATCGCCGAACTTGCGGTTTGCCCGGTACCACGCATCGATCGCACCGGGCACGGTGGCCGCGAGAATATTGTATTCGGGTATGCTGTCGAAACCACGCGCGCGAACCGCCTCGGCGCTGGCGGCTGTAGAGAATGAAACAGTCGCCACCGATACCGCTCGAATAGGTTTCGACCACCGATAGTACCGCGCTGGCCGCGATCGCCGCATCGAGGGCATTGCCGCCGTCGCGCATGACCTGTAACGCCGTTTCGGTGGCTAGTGGCTGACTGGTGGCGGCCATCGCCTCGGTAGACATGACAACCGAGCGCCCCGGAAGTTGATGGTTTCTCATGTGTTTTTCTCTGAAATCGAATGGGCGCACCTAGCTGCGCCCGTGGGCGCGTAGTATACCTCTTCGGACCATGCGGACCCAGTAGATTTACCCACAGGTCGAGGCAAGCCCGCCGCCGGGCGGGGCGATTTCCGCCCGACGGTATCGATCGACGAGACAGGCTTTTTTCGATGCTGCCCCGAATTCTGGTATAAATGAAAAAAAGCCGTGATGTTATGACAACGAAATCCCTGCAAGAAGACACTGCCGGCGCCTGGAGCCCCGATATCAAGTCGACCCTGCCGTCGCAGTACCTGCCGTTGTCGACCATGTTTCGGCCCGAAAACGTAACCACCAGTATCGAAACCGCAAACGAACTGAGCGGATTTACCGGGCTGCCGATTCAGCAATTGATCTGCTTCCGCCCGCAAAGGCTGGTGGTGCACGAATTGTTGATCCGGGTCTCGGCCGATATTTTTGTCGACGACGGGTCGAAATACGAAGACCTGGGCGTCAATTTCCGCGAGGTGGTCGATCGCATCCTGATGGGCTATATCGAGCCCGAGATGGAACAGATCGTCGAACGCTTCGAGCGGCTGCGTCAGCAGGCCGAAGCCATGGTTGTCGCGCAGCTCGAGCGGGATTTGTTCCCGCCGGCGGCGGCGAGTCCGGCCGCGGAGAGCGGATTCAGCCTCGCCCGGCTGTTCGGCAAGAAGCCGCTAAAGCGCAGCCCGGGGCAGGGAGAATCCCGCGAGCAGCGCGAGCAACGCATGGTCGGCGAATGGCGGCAAAAAGCCGAGACCGGCGACGATGCGCTGGCGCGCGCGGTTTATGCGGCACTCGCCGTCGTGGGCAATGCCCTGATAATCAAGCATGGCCGCGTCATTGGCGAAAAGACCCTGCTAGCCTCGCTGGCGACCGGCCTGGTGTGCAACCAATATGGCAGCGAAGTGATCGGGGAAATGATCGCGCCTCGCGTGGAGGAGGCGGCGGCGCAAGAAGGTTATCGTGTGCTGCCGGCCCAACGGCGGCCCGTCGTCATCAACGTCAAGGGTGCCTCCGCCTCGGGCAAGAGCACGATGCGTCCGCTGCAGCGTCTGCATGTCGAGCGCCTCGGTCTCAACTGGCAGGATTTTGCGCTGATCAGCCCGGACATCTGGCGCAAGTACCTGCTCGACTATGATTCACTGGGCGGGGCCTACAAATATGCGGGGACCCTGGCCGGCGACGAAATCCCGATCGTCGATCAAAAACTCGATCGCTACATCGACAGAAAGGCCGCCGTCGGGCAAATTTCGCATTTGCTGATCGATCGCTTTCGCTTCGACAGCTTTGCGCCGGGTCGCGATACCGAGGAGGGCAGCAACCTGCTGACCCGTTTCGGCCACACGGTTTACCTGATATTCATGGTTACGCCGCCGCCGTCCACGGTCGAGCGCGCCTGGCTGCGCGGGCTCAAGGTCGGGCGTTACAAGGCGGTGGACGACCTGCTGCACCACAACATCGAAGCCTTTACCGGCATACCGGTACTGTTCTTTACCTGGGCGCTGCGCAAGGATAAAACCGTGTTCTACGAATTTCTCGATAACAGCGTCGACCACAAGCAAACGCCCAAAACCATCGCCTTCGGCTTGAACGGCGAAATGTATATTATCGATTTCAAATGTATGCTGGATATCGTGCGTTACACCAAGATCAATATTGACGCCGACAATCCCGTCGACGTTTACCCAGCGGAGGACGAGATGGCGCCGGACAGGAACGTGGAATTCCTGGTCCAGTGCGCCAGGAAAATCCCCGTCATCAATTTCGTCGAGCGTGCATCGGGCCTGGTGTATGCCCGCATGGAATCGGGAAACATGGTCTGGGTCGATCGCGAGCCGCTGCAGCGAGTCGCGGGCGCGAACGAAGCGCACGCGGCGCTGGCGGCGATGGCGCCCAGGCTCATGGACGACATGGAACAGATAACCCCGCGGGACGCCATACCCGTGCCCGAGGAAGCACTGCGGCATACCCTCGGCGACATGAGTTAGCTCGAGGGTTGTATGCCAGATCAATGCTGCATAATCATGGCCCGTAGCCCAACTCAGCGCCCGCTGGACGCGAATCGTGACGCTGATGCATGACTTTAAACGCCCCGCCAGGTTGATAAAAAATTCGCTGCTTGTCGTTTTGCTGCTGGTGGCTGGCTGCAGTTCCGGAGTCGCCACACATGACGCCTATCGAGCAGCCGAGCTGGTGGTCGATTTCTTTACCGGGTTGAAGTCCAGCGAGGGAACCCGGCTGGCTTACGCGTGGACCGATGACAAGTACAAGCAGGAAGTACCTTTCGAGGAATTTTCCCGGATTGTCGCTTTCATAAGAGAGACGAACCGGGGCGCGGAAATACGCCTGGTTGGATTCGAGGTTTTTGGCCGCAGGGAAACGTTTGTCGTTTACGCGAATTCCAAAACAGGCGAGACTGAAATGCACTTCAAGCTTACCCTTGCGGGGACCAAGAACCAGGACTATTACCTGCTTGCCCTGGATGTCGACGATTCGGCTTTCGCCAAAACCGGGATTTACCGGGAGTATCCGGAATCGATTGTCATCGAGGGTGTCTGACGGTTGCGCGAACCGCTCTAGGAAACCGGCGACAGGTAATTCATCCAGGCCGACATGCGTAACAGCGTCTTGCGCACCAGCGCCAGCTCCTGCAGGTCTCCGCCGTAAATTGCCGCCTGGGCGCGGGACCGGTCCGGGATCTGCGACGCGTACCAGGCGTAACGGCGATCGGTGATATCGATCAGCACCGGAATCAGGCGCTGATCGCCGGCCGCGGCTGCGTCCAGGCTGGCCTTGCGGGCCCAGCCCTGGTTCGTGTCGGAGGCCGGTATTACGTTTTTCACCATGCCCGCGAAGACTTTACCCGGAATGCTGTCGAAGCTTACCTCGGCCGTGCTGCCGTGCTTGAGGCGCAACAGGCTGTTCTCGGGGAACCACGCGACCAGGTTGCGCTCTTCGATTGCCAGCGGAATATCGTCGGACTGGGTGCTACCCTCGGTCGCGAGTGACCGGGTGGTCAGGTACTGTCGACTCGTGTCCGAGTGCGGGTGATAGAAATTCAGCACCTGGATCAGCGCGAAGGACAGTACCAGTCCCCCGACAGAGGCGCTGGGCACCGTCCAGCGGTTTAACGGAATTCTCAATACCGTGAATGTCACGATGCAGATTGCGGCGTAGCCTGAAATAATAAACAGTTCCATGAATCTTCCTCGCGGTCGGCGCTAGGCCGCTTCGGTTGCTGCCATAATGGCTTTTTCGATGCGTTCGATGCGGTCGTCCAGTACCTCGTAACGATGCCCCAGCAGGGTGACCGAGTCGGTGATGTCCTCGTCCAGCTGCGCAAGTTTCGGACCGGTGTATTCGGCCGTCGAATCGGCCTTGTCGTTAATCGCGGTGTCCTCGTTGATCTCGGCGAATCTCGGCGCGAATTTCGCGGCGGCGGTTTCGCGATAAGCGGCGGACCAGGCATACAGCAGCGGCCAGATGCTGTGCAGGGTGAACAGGCTGACCCAGCCGGCGAAGCGGATGGCGTCCTGGTGAGGGTGATTGCGGTCTACCGCTATTTTATAGGGGATGCCGACGATCGCGATGGCGCCGAACAGCAGGCTGGCCGCGGTGAAGATCAAGATCCCTAGCGCAACGTATTCGTGCATGATTTTTATACCTTCAGTTATGTTTCTCCTCGAAAAGTTTAGGCTAAAAACCGGGGTGAGTTTGTGAGACGTAGTTCTCATTCGTCGGGCGGACGCTAACGCCTGTCGGTCAATCCGCAACGTCTGTCGGATTACTGTGCGGATGATTGTTTTTCGTACAGTTCCCAGTTCGATTCGACGCCGGATCGGCACCCCACCGACGCGTCGCGGGGGGCGGCCGTGGTTTCGGCCGTGTCGAGCGATTGCGTTTCCATCACCAGTCGGCGATTGTCGATATGGTAGGTGGTCACCTGGCGCGAAAGGCTATCTCCGACTTCCATGATCAGGGGTTCGCTTTCGAGTTCGAGGAATACGGTGAGATGCTGCTCCCACTGGTCGTTGCCGGTTTCGCAGGTATAAATCACGGCACCCTCCGGGCGGGCATCGCCGCACAGGTTGCCGAACTGAACCTCGCTCGGGTAGAAATCGCAGCGTTTGCCGACATTGTTGAGGATCTTGATATGGCGATGGTAGCGCTCGATATGCGCCACCAGGATGGACTGCACCTCTTCGGTGGAGTCGCAGCTCCAGCCCCAGGATTTCAGCTTATCGACCAGGGAAAGCGCCTTCGAGCCGCAGTAGCTGCCTTCGTTTCGCGCGCTCCACGGGTAAGAGCTGCCCGAAGATTTCGTGTACTTGACGCGACACGCGAATCCCGGCTCGCTCACGATTTCGACCGAGCGCGTGAGCCCGTTGTTTTCGCAGACGAACGCCGTGCCCTGGCCGAACGAGGGCGCGCTGATCGCAAAGCAGCAAAACGCCAGCTGGCAAAGTAAACGGAACCTTACCGTCGCGCGTTTGGATGTTGCTCGTGTCTCCCCCGCCATTCGAACTCGTCGTTGTTTTTTATGACGCCCAGTATCCCCGAGATCGGACCAAGATGAAATTCATCTATTTCACAAAATTACACGATTGTCGAATCGGGTCGACCGGCCCCCGGGGCCATAATTCAGCGCGGAATCAGCGTAATATCGAAGCGACCGTACATCATGGTTTCGCCTTCCACGGTCCCCGCCTCGAGGAAGATCGCGTTCGGGTGTTCGCTGTCGGCCTTCGGATCGTCCTTGAAATAAAACTCGGTATCCAGGTACTGGTAGCCGTCATGATCGAC
>JAACFA010000208.1 GCA_009937625.1 Gammaproteobacteria bacterium
CGTCGAAGCGATCCAGGTTGCTGCGAATCTTGACGTCGACCATGACTTCGAGCGCGTCGTAATCGAACAGGTAAACCTTGAGGAAATGGCTGACACCGTAGTTACGCGCGTCGAGATCCTTGTTGAATATATTGGCGGCGGCATTGTTCTTGATGCAGTCGCCGAGACTCTCGATCACGTAACGCACCTGCCTTTCGTCGGCGTTTTCCAGGAAGACCGGCAGCGGTGTCATGCGCGGCTGCACGATCAGGTACTTGAAGACCACGGCGTCACCATGCAGAGACACGGTCTCGCTGGCTTCGGCCAGCAGCTCGGCGAGCAGCCCGGGCGAAAACAGCTCCTTTTCGAGCGCGATGTTGAAATAGATGATGTTATCGAGCATGCTGCCGGTACGGTTGATTTCGTGCACGCGACTGTATTTTTGCTTGACCGAATCGATACCCTCGAACTCGCCCCACTTGTAGCCGCTGGTCGGATGATTGCGGATTACCTTCAGGTTGTAGGCCGACTGCGGCCCGGCGAAACCGATCGCCACCGTGCCGGGTTCGCCGATGGCGTTATCGAGTACGCCGCCGCTGTCTTCCAGCTCCTGTTTCAGCTCCTTGATAACCGCGACCTTGCCGACGTGGTTGTAGCCGATGGTCGAGTAGTGCAGACCGAGCGCACGGTGCGGCATCAGCGAATGCAGGTAGGCGCTGAGCTCATGGTAATAGCGCGTGGTGACGTGATAGTTCGCCAGCGTCGAGCTGAACAGGTTGTGTGCGAGATGTTCGTCGAGAATGACGGCGTCGCAATAGATTCCGTCGGGCCCGTTGAGCAGCGCGATGATCAGCGGCGCGTAACTGTGGTCGTCGAATAGGATCTTACCGACCAGGTAGGCACCGCGGTTGCGGAAAAAACCGGCGTCGATCATTTCGACAGTTGTAATGTCGCGGTCGCGCCTGCGGGCCAGGCGATTGATGCGCCTGGCGATGGCCAGCGCGTCGCCTTCGATATCCCGGTGGGCGACCGAAAACTCCGGAATCCGCAGGATTTCGGCAAGCAGGTCGTCGGACACGGTCGCGTCGACGTCGAATTTTTGTAATAGCTCCGCCGGATACTGCTCGCTGTTCTCGTTCGAGCCCCAGAACGAGTATTCGACCGGTTTCCATTCGTCGCGGTAGACCATGCGCCGGATCGAATGCATGAACGCGTAAGCCACGTCCGACTCGTAGCGGTTTTCCACCATGCGCCAGAAGCGCGCCTCGAGCTGGTTCAGAAAATTGACGTCGACCGAAATATTCGGCTGGATCGCTTTCAGATAGGCGCCCATTCGATGGATGTAGGAACTGTAGAGCGACAGGCGATATCGGCTCAGCCAGATCGAGGTACTGTGGTGCTGCTGCTCGAATGCGGTCCTGGCCTGGTATGGCACATCGAGAAATTCGGCATAAAACTGTTCGAACTGCGCCAGCACCCACTCGGCGGTCATGCGGATGCGGTCCTCGCGCTGCGCGGCACCGACCATGCGGAAGGTGAACTGCTCCTGATCGATACCGATTGCGAGGGCCATCTGGGGAAACCGCCTGCGGCCTACGCGGGGAAGTCGTCGAAATGGTTGACCAGCGTGCCGATGCCGGGGATCGAGACCTGGATCTCGGTGCCGGGTTTCATCGTGCGCGCGCCGACCGAGGTGCCGCAGCAGATCAGGTCGCCCGGCACCAGGGTCTGGTACTCGGAAATCATCGCGACGATTTGCTGCGGGCTGTAAATCATGTCGGCCACCGGGTAGTCCTGGCGGGTTTCGCCGTTCTGGATCGCGAGGATGTTCAGCCCGGCGGGATCGATCTCGGCATCGATACAGGGGCCGAGCGGGGTAAACGTGTCGTAACCCTTGCTGCGGGTCCACTGCTGGAACGCCTTGTCCTCGAACAGGAACTCGATCGCGGTCACGTCGTTGACGCAGGTGTAACCGAAAATATGCTCGTCCGCCTGTTGCGCGCTGATATTGCTGCAGCGACTGCCGATGACGATACCGAGTTCGGCTTCGAAGATGACGCGTCCCTGGTGACCCCGCGGGCGATAAATCGTTTCGTTGGGGCCGATGACGCTGGTCACCGGTTTCATGAAATACAGTGGTGTGGCCGGAATCGTCTGGCCTTCGGCCGCGGCGCGCTCGTGGAAGTTGTTCCACAGCGCCAGGATAGAATTTGGCGTATAGGGCGCGAGCAATTCGACCTCGGACAGCGAGGCGCTTTCCCCGGTCAATACCGGCTCGTCGAACAGGCCGTTGCTGCAAATTGCGATGTCGTCACCCTCGAGCATGCCCAGGTGTGTGTTGTCGTTGCGCTTGAAGCGTACCCAGCTAGTCATTGTTATAGGTTCATGCAGTTAACACAGAGGGCGCGGAATCTATCACATGCTGCGGCAAAATTGAATTTGGTTTAGAAGTGGCGGGCTGCCCGTCCGGTCGCGGTCATAAGAATTTCGTATGCATCGATACGAAATTTAATCCAAACTATTTGACCGCCTGCGTGGACGCAATATTGATCTATGACGTAGAATGCCCCGGGTTTTCACCCCATAAACCTTGAGGTTAATAATGAAAGTCTGCGTGGTTGGAGCGGGCGCAATCGGCGGCATGATGGCGGCAAAGCTGTCCCGGGCGGGCCACGAGATGTCGGTCATCGCGCGCGGCGCGCATCTGGATGCGATCCATACTAACGGCCTGAAGTACATCGAAGACGGCGAGGAACTCGTCATTACCGACATTGTCGCGACTTCCGATATGACCGAGATAAACGGCCAGGACCTGGTGTTGCTAGGCGTCAAGGCGCACCAGATCGAGCCGATCGCCGGCAAGCTGATGGGCATGCTGTCCGAAACAGGTGTAATCGTCACGCTGCAGAACGGTATTCCGTGGTGGTATTTCCAGAAGCTGCCGGGCGAGTACGAAAACAGCATCGTTCGCACCGTCGACCCGAACGGCGCCATCGCCGCGGCGATCGACCCCGATCGCATCATCGGCTGCATCGCGTTTCCGGCCGCCACCATCGACGCGCCCGGCGTGATTCGCCACATCGAGGGCCAGCGTTACCCGGTGGGCGAACTCGACGGCTCCGAGTCCGAACGCGTCAAGGCCATTAGCGAGGCTTTTGTCGAGGCCGGGTTCAAGTCCTTCGTGCTGCCCGACATTCGTTCCGAGATCTGGCTCAAGCTGTGGGGCAACCTGTCGTTCAATCCGATCAGCGCATTGACCCATGCGACGCTGGTCGACATTTGCCAGTTTCCGCAGACCCGTGCGCTGGCGGCGCAGATGATGACCGAGGCGCAGCAAATCGCCGAGAAGCTCGGTGCCAGCTTTCGCGTTTCGCTCGAGCGTCGGATCGAGGGCGCCGAAAACGTCGGTAAGCACAAAACTTCGATGCTGCAGGATCTCGAGGTCGGTAAGGCGCTCGAAATCGACGGCATGCTGGGCGTCGTAATCGAGCTCGGCGAGCAAACCAAAACCCCGACCCCGGCGATGAACACCGTGTTCGCGCTGGTTAGCCTGCTCAACAAGACGGTACAGGAAGCCGGCATCAAGATAGTCGGTCAACCGGTATAGTCATTTAAATCAAGGCTTTAGAACGAAAGTTCGAGGCCTGGGAAATAATAGCGCGCCTGATCGGGCGGGGGTTTTTTGCAATTATTTTTAGCTGGTATACGATATACCAGAATTTCGTCCGGGGGGAGCGTACATAATGAAGATTCATGAGTATCAGGGCAAGGAAATTCTACGCGAATATGGCGTGGCGGTGCCCAACGGTAAAGCATGCTTCTCCGTCTACGAGGCGGTGGCTGCCGCCGAGTCGATAGGCGGCAACAAGTGGGTGGTCAAGGCGCAGATTCATGCCGGCGGCCGCGGCAAGGGCGGCGGCGTCAAGCTCGCCGACTCGATTGACGAAGTGCGCAGCCTGGCCGACGAAATTCTCGGCATGACCCTGGTGACCCATCAAACCGGTCCCGAAGGCAAGGAAGTCAAGCGCCTGCTGATCGAGGAAGGTGCGCCGATCAAGGACGAACTTTATCTCGGCCTGGTGGTCGATCGCGCGACGCAGCGCGTGACCGTGATGGCCAGCTCCGAGGGCGGCACCGAAATCGAAACCGTGGCCGAGGAAACCCCCGAATTAATCCACAAGGTGTCGGTCGATCCCAAGACCGGGCTCACCGACGACGAGGCCCGGGATCTCGCCATCAAGATCGGCATCCCGCAGGAACTCGCCGCCGAGGCCGGTAAGCTGATGCAGGCCCTGTACCAGGCTTTTTGGGACAAGGATTGCTCGCTCGCAGAAATCAATCCGCTGATCGTTACCGACGACGGGCGCGTGGTCGCGCTCGACGCCAAAATAAATTTCGACGAGAGCGCGATGTATCGCCACCCGGAACTGCAGGAGTTGCGCGATCTCGACGAAGAAGACCCTGACGAGATTGCTGCATCCGAGTTTGGCCTGAACTACATTTCGCTCGACGGCACCATCGGCTGCCTGGTCAACGGCGCGGGCCTGGCGATGGCGACGATGGATATAATCAAGCTTTACGGCGCTTCTCCGGCCAACTTTCTCGATGTCGGCGGTGGCGCCACCACCGAGCAGGTCACCGAGGCCTTCAAGATCATGCTCAAGAATTCAAACCTGAAAGCCATCCTGGTCAACATTTTCGGCGGCATCATGCGCTGCGACGTCATCGCCGAAGGGCTGGTTAACGCGGCGCGCGAAGTCGACCTGTCGGTGCCGCTGGTCGTGCGCCTGGAGGGCACGAATGTCGAGCAGGGGCGGCAGATACTGGCTGATTCGGGTATTTCGGTTATCAGCGCAACCACCATGGCAGACGCTGCCGAGAAAGTGGCCGCGGCCGCGGCGGGAGCCTAGAAATGTCGATACTCATCAACAAAGATTCACGCGTCGTGACCCAGGGAATCACCGGCAAGACCGGCATGTTCCATACGCACCACTCGATCGAATACGCCAACGGTAAAAATTGTTACGTCGCCGGGGTCACCCCGAAGAAAGGCGGCCAGGAAGTCGAGGGCGTGCCGGTTTTCGACAGCGTTGCCGAGGCCAAGGCCGCGACCAATTGCAACGTGTCGGTGATCTACGTGCCGCCGCCGTTTGCGGCCGCGGCAATCGACGAAGCGGTAGACGCG
>JAACFA010000209.1 GCA_009937625.1 Gammaproteobacteria bacterium
CATGCTGCGCTCGGTAGAGGACAACAGCGTGCACTGGCGCTCGCTAACGATGCCGGCGAGTTACGTTATCGGCTCGATCGCAAGCTACTGGATGATCGACCGAATCTCCGGTTTCTGGGTCTGAGGCCTAACAATGCGGGCGATTGGTCAATTTCACCTGGTTTTTACCGCACAAGTCGCGTGGATGAAACGCGCCACGCGCTGCCTCGCAGTCGTAGCGATGATCTGCGTCGCAATGTTGGGGGGCCGCGCCGAGGCGTGCGTGGTTTGCATTCCGTTTCCCGAGGACACCGTCACCGACCAACTGCTGCAGGCGGACGTGGTCGTGCTCGCACGCGAGAATCCGGACAAGCCGTTTTCGTATGTTGCCGTCGTAGTGCTTAAAGGCGACCTTGACGAACCCGGGATAGATTTATTCGTCGACAGCGTGACGCGCCGGCGCCTGACGTTCAATCCCGATCAATCAGTAGTGTTGACCTTCGACGGCGCGGCAAACGACTGGCGCTCTGCGGGATATGCCACCCCGACATACAAGGCGCTGGCAGGTGAAATCCTGGCGCGGGCTTCAACCTGGAATCGATGGGGCCAGCAAGAAAACCGGGCGGCGTTTTTCCTGCCCTACCTGGCCGCCGAGGATCTTTTCGTGCGCGAGCTCGCTTATCTCGAGGTCGGGCGAGCATCCTACGATACGATTCGCCGGGCCGATTCTTTCGTAACAGCCGCGCAGGTGCACCGTTTTCTCGCGAATCCGCAGTATCTCGAATGGCACGCACTCTATATTCTACTGCTGGGGGTCGACGCGACACCGGACGAAGAAAAGTCGATACGCGCGGCGATGGCGAGCCGCATGCAATCCAATCTGACACTCAATCTATCGGCCTGGGCGACGGCCCTGATCGAAATTGATAGACAACAGGCCATTGACTGGTTGGAGACGGTTTATCTCAGCGCTCCCGATCGTAACCCGGACGTAGTCCTGGAGATCGTCAAGGCACTCTCGGTGCATGGTGCTCTCGAGCGATCCGAGCGATCCGGGCTGCGGCGACGCATCGCCGAGAGCTACGGCGTGCTGATCCAGACTCATCCGTCGCTGGCTGGCTGGGCCGCGCGCGACCTGACGGCCTGGAACGACTGGCGTTTTACCGGTGAA
This sequence comes from Gammaproteobacteria bacterium, assembly GCA_009937625.1. Classification (GTDB taxonomy): domain Bacteria; phylum Pseudomonadota; class Gammaproteobacteria. The sequence goes on from JAACFA010000209.1 coordinate 1,151, forward strand.
CTCGCGGCAGTACGCGAAAGCCGACTGACCATGGACGGCGCCACCGCCTACGCCATAGATTATTATGTCGGGCGAGCAGGGATGCGCATCTCGAATTGAAGCTCGATTATGGAGGCCTTTCAAAGATGAAATCCGCAACAATGAGTATGCAGTCAACCCGTATACCGTCAATCATGAAATCATTGCCAAAAATCGGCCTGTCCTGCGCGGTAATTGCTGCACTCGGCCTGGCATCCAACGGCGCGCTGGCACAAAGCGCAGAAGAGCATAAAAAGGACAAGACCGGCACCAACCCGATCAACTTTTCGAACGACTTTCGCATCTACAACGAGTACACCGAGCTCAACATAGATGGGCCGGACGACGGCACGCAAAACTTGACCACGTTCGAATTCCGCACCCCGTTTGACGACGGTAAATGGCAGTACCGCTTGAGCGCCACTTACAATTCCGTCGAAATCGATCTCGACGACGACGGCAGCGACGACATCGACGAATCCGGTCTTGGTGACTGGAAAATGCGCGTTTTGACAGTTTTTTCGCTCGATCCCGGGACGAAACAGGGCTGGGCCGGCGGCCTGGAAGTGTTCATGGATACCGCGGATGAAGATGAACTCGGCTCCGGCACCACTTCGCTAGGGCCGCAGTTTTTCTGGGTCCAGTTTTTCAAGGGCGGCCTGTTTGGGCCCGGCCTGCAGTACAAGTTCAGCGTCGACGAGGACAGCGGCCGCGACGAGGTCGAGGAATACCTGGTCGATCTCAATTTCCTGAAAATGGCCGACGACAAGCAATCCTGGTTTTTCATGGACCCGCAACTCGTCTTCGATCAGGAGAATGACCTCGACTACGCGGTCGTCGACCTCGAGTGGGGATGGATGATGACCAATTGGAACCCGGAAGCGAAAGGGCAGAGCTTTTATGTTCGCCCGAGTTTCGGTTGCTGCAGCGACCGCCAGACCGAGGGTTCGATCGAAGTCGGCTACAAGTGGGTCGGCTGGGACTGGTAAAACAATTATCGATGTTAGTGAAATTATTAACTGCGTAAGTGGTGTAACCAAGAGGAAATCAATATGAGTCGTTTATTTTTTGTAACCGTTATAACGGCGGTGATTACCGCATGTGCCAGCTCGAGCCCGTCCCCCGAAAAAACCAGTTCGGGATTTCTGACTCAGCGATATTACGACCAGTTAACCCAGGTCAAAACGCCCAGCGATCAAATTGTGTCTCGTTACGTTTCGCCATCCTTCGACCCGTCCAGGTACAAGCAGGCAATCGTCGAACCTGTCATCGCGTATCCCAAACCCCAGCCGACCGAACAGGTCAGCATGGAAACCCTCGAAACCCTGGAACTTCAGTTGACCATGCTGCTCGAGGATGACTTGTCAGAGGTACTGGCCCTGACGCGCACACCCGGCCCTGACGTGCTCCGCCTGGAACTGGCCGTCACCGGGATCAACATATACGACAAGCCGCTCAAGGGTTACCAATATATCCCAATTGCCCTGATCGCCGCCGAGGCCAGAGGGCGCGAGCAGCAAGTAAAGCTTTTTCTCGAGGGCAGAGTAACGGATTCAGTCACCGGCGAAGTGCAGGCCGTGAGCACCCGTGAGCTAACCGGTGAAGATCTGAAAAATGCCAAGAGTAAACTCGAAGCGAAACAGCTGAACCAGGGCATTGAGGCAGCCGGAAAAGACTGGCTTGCTACTTTCAAGAGCTTTTTCTCCAAATGACGGGGAATACAAAAACAAACAGGGGAAACTTTGCATGAACATGATTAAAAAAGTAGTGCCAATTATTCTGGCGATGGCGTTTGTCGCCGGCAGCGAAATGGCCACGGCGGCTAAACTGGCCGACAAGCTGCCGAACGGCTCGATTATCGTGGACATCAAGATCGAGGGTTGCGACCTGGACGCGGCCAAGCTTTGCCCGGGCCTGCCTAAAAACGGCCGCAAGATCTTCATGTGCATGATGGCTTACGAGGATAACCTGTCCCAGTCGTGCAAGCTCGGCATCACGGAAGCGGCAATGGCCCTGGAGGGCGGCATGATGGCGATCGATCACTCGATCAAGGCCTGCGAAGCCGATGCCGACAAGTACTGCCTTGACGTCGAGGTTGGTGATGGCCGCATCGTCGGTTGTCTCAGGGAAAATGAATCCGGCCTGGATAAACAGTGCGTCACCGCGCTGAAAGAAACGGGCTTGTGGAACCTCGGCGTCAAGTAGCATGCGTGATTGTAACCGCATCCTGGCCAATACCGGCCTTACCCGCATAGTCAGTCATGGATATTTTTTTATCTTACCGATATGCCGGTCTGAACCTGCTGCGTCTGGCGGATTCGAAACAGGCTTCGTAATCCAACTAATACGTTTATTTAGCACATCAAGGGAGCTTTCGAAATGACAATAAATTCAGCGCAAAAAACCAGGCGCCTGATCGGCCTGACGCTCGCCTTATGCGTTGTCACTGGCGCGCAAGTAGCGCGGGCCGAGGTCGAATGGGTTTCGTTCACGATGGACAACGACACCTTTGTCGGTAACGACAACGGTTATACCAACGGCATTTATGTTTCCTGGTTCGATACTCCGGAGGGCAAACCCGCCGACATCGGGTTCCTCGCGCAAGCGATGAAGTGGAGTCTGCCGGACAGCGGTTCTTCGGGTATCGGATTCGATATCAAGACCATCGGGCAAACCATGATCACGCCGGACGATATCGAGGAGGATCCGCCGATACTGCCGCCCGACGACCTGCCCTACGGCGGCCTGCTGTTTTACGCCGACACTTTCGTTCAGATTCACCAAACCGTTGCGGACAGTATTTCCGTTACGATCGGCGTGGTCGGCGAACCCTCCCTGGCCGAGGATACACAGAAGTTTGTGCATGACGTCATCAGTTCAGACGAGCCCTGCTGCTGGGATGAACAGCTCGACGACGAAGTCGTGTTCCAGGTCAGTCGCGGACGGGTCTGGAAAACCTGGGCATCCGACAGCGGCAACTCGGATTTTCTGCTCAGTGCCGATCTAGCACTGGGCACGATATCGAGCCAGGTGGGCGCCGGATTCATGTACCGCTACGGTAAACAGTTGAGGAACAGTTTCGCTACCGCGCTGCTGGTCAATTCCCGGACCGCCAACCCGGTGTCCTCGCAAACCGGCTGGTACCTGTTTGCCGGAGCGAGGGCGAGCTATCTGGGTAACCAGATATTTCTAGACGGAAGCAAGTCTTACGACGATGACTTCGACGAGATCGATTACCAGGAGGATCGGGTCTCGGTTACTGCCGGGCTGGCCTACTCATGGAAGGAATGGTCATTCACCTTCGCGATGAATGATTTGAACATCGACGAAGATGACGATTCGGCCGAGGAATATAGTGAGTACGGAACCTTTACCCTGGCCTGGAAACTCGACTAGGTATCGTTACCCCAAGCCCATAGGTCATTGCGAGGCGCCCCGCTTTTGCAGGGACAGGCTTCGCGACGAAGCGATCCCGTACCGGTCGAAACATTTGGAGAATGAACCATAAAGTCGGAGACGGTGTTGGGCTATGCACACCTCGCGACTGATCACTTACAGACGGCGGCATCGAGGATCGACGTCACAATCCTGGCACAGTCAGAGCAAGAGCAAAAAATCCGCTGACTGTAGACAAATGATTTAAATGGAATTAAATGGTGTCAGGGGCAGAATCGAACTGGTCCGCACTCGGCGGCCGGCGCACCCGGGGTCAGCCATCAGCACCGACACGAGGATTTTCAGAAAGATCAGTGACTTATATTTCACTGTTTTTCGACAACTTATGGGGCATCCGTTGCGGAGTTTTGCACCACGAAACATAACAATGCATAACTAATCCACGCAAGACCCCCCGCATGAATTAAACCAGGTCCTCAGAAATTAATTGGTGGGTTTAATGGTGGGATAAAATTATTTACAAAAAATAAAGCCTTAACTATCAATTAGTTAAGGCTTTGTCTGGCGGAGAGAGAGGGGCACACCTTTTCCCATTCAAATATCACAAGAGGTAATAAATACGACAAATTAGAGGAAATGCGTGGAAAAGCGGCCTTTTGATGCGAGCTTTCTGACTAATTATCGTGCGGTTATGACGATACCATGGTGCCATCGAATTCCAAGGTACTGTGGCAAGTACATGAACCAGATCGAAATACTCCTAGACGCGATTAACAACCTGTCACCGCGTATTCCCATTACGGTGGACTTGTGGTCTATCAAGGAAATTGCATCCTATCTGAAGCGCTCCGAAGCAGTCGTCCGTGAACGCATCACCGCATTGCCCGGATTTCCCCAGTCGATCCGCCTGCCGGTTCTGGGTAGCAAAGGCCGCGGGCAACCCTTGTGGAAAGCCAGGGAAGTGATCACCTGGGCGGAGAAGCACCAGGAAAATCGAATTGCCTAGTCAAGCTTGGCCGCGAGATCGTTAACTGTTGGTGCGTAATACACGTTCTGTAATATTCGAAGCTCACGGTGCCCACTGATCCGGGCGAGTTCCATCACATCGAATATTTTCGACAGACGTGTCAGGGCCTCGCGTCGCGTATCATGAAAATGGAGATCTTCAATCTGCGCCCGCGCCCTTGCCTTACGAAACAGTGCATCCAGGCTTGCCGTCGAAACATTGAATACAGTAGCCTCCCCATCATCACCGGTTAAAGACCGTAACTGCTCGATGATTCGGCGCGCCTCGGCCGACAGCGGTACATCGCGTGCATAGCCATTTTTCGTTAGTGGCAGATGAACATGCCGCTCGTTGACGTGCTGCCATTCCAGGCTGCAGATCTCGCCGGCACGCATGGCGGTCTCGATGGCAAAGAGATAGGCTGCCCCGACTCGCGATGATGCCGTCTTGGGAGGGGCTTCCCGGGAGTAACCCAACGTATCGAGCAGTTTCTCGGTTTCTTCATCTGTGGGGCGTCGGGTACGTGCTGCCGCGGTTACCGGCCGTCGCACGTCATCAACGGGATTAACTCGCATCCACCCCCACTCACGACGCGCTATCGAGCAGGCATGCCGGAGGATTGTCATCTCCCGTGCCACGGTCGAGCCAGAGACCTGCTTCAGACGGCGATCCCGCCATTCGGCGATATCAGGTGGTCCCAGCGTCCGTAATGATACTTCGGCGACCGGATCGCGAAGAATCACGTTAATCATTTTCTGCTCTCGCCTGGCTCCACGCTTTTGCGAGCTGACTTCTCGACTGTAGCGATCGAGCAGATCACGGAAGGCTTTCTTAGGGACTTTTCCAGCTGAATCTTCTCGTAAGCGGGTTTCTTCTTCAGCCGCCCAGGCCTGGGCTTCTCGCTTGGTCGTGAACGTAGCCGACGTGCGATTACCCTTAATACATAGCTCCGCACGCCACCCACCACTTCGTTTTCTGAATGTAGCCATGAGCAAATCCTCCTTGGACTTTCAGGCAATAGCGCGATTTGGCGTAATTTTGGCGTAGAGATATATTACATTAAGCGGGAAGATATGTATTTATGCGGGAAACAAGAATATATAGCCCATCCATAAACTATTGTTCTAACATCAAAAAATGACGAGAAGCGTCAATAAATGGCAAAAAACGTAAGTTATTGATTTTATAAAAATGGTGCCCAGGGGCGGAATCGAACCACCGACACGAGGATTTTCAGAAGAAGCAGTGACTTATAATCCTTTATTTTTCAACAACTTATGGGG
>JAACFA010000031.1 GCA_009937625.1 Gammaproteobacteria bacterium
GCCGACGCCAGGTCATCCGCAAAACGCTCGCAATCGAGACCTATATCGGCCGCCAGTTCGATCAGCGTGCTGTCGTCGGAGGGATTACGAGCCTCCAGATAGTAGGCCCGCTGGATTCGCTCGGTCATCCGCGCATCGAATTCGTCGCCCTGCGAGCGCGCGGCGATGACAGCGCGGTTTGCCGGATAAGTGGCACGACGCGGCTGGCACTTTTCCCAGAACTCGAAATTAAACTCGGTGCCAGGAATCGATATTGCAATGCGATGCCAGGTCTGCTGTAGCATGTTGCGCATCGTTGCCGGCATCGGTTCGTCCGTATCGGGCGCCAGGCCTCCAACCAGGCGTTCGATTTGCAGCCGGCCCTCGAGTGCGGCAAACAGTTGCCGGCGCGTGGGTTCGAATCCCCAGCACCAGCTACACATCGGATCGTGAACGTAATAGAGTGTTTCCTGCATGCCGTTTAGACCTCGCGTGAAAGCAATCGTTGCATGATCGTTGCGCAGGTTTCAATGCTGTCGATACCGGACACGCTCTTGCCCGCCTGCCAGTAGTCTTTTTCACCGGTTTCATCGAGCGATGAGCGTTTCAATTGCCAGATCGATTTCAACCCGTAAAACATGCGCATCCAGTGCTTTGTGGTGTTGCCGCTGAGCATCCAGCGGGAAAACCGTCCGATGCGGGTGCCGCTGCGCCTGATAAAATCGGTATTGATCACCGACACCGGAATCCCGGTAATTCTTTCCGACAGCACGATGTCGGCTTCGTTAGCGTTGATAACCGCCTGCTTGTAGGCTTCGCTTGCACGGCACTCGTGGCTGGCGATAAAGCGCGTCCCCAACTGGCAGGCGGCGTAGCCGCAGTCCAGCGCCTCCCATAGTCCGGTGGATTCGCCAATACCGCCGGCACAGACCAGCGGCGCACCCAGGCTATGCAATTCCTCGTAAAGCGCGCGCATCGTTTTATCGCCGGCGTGACCGCCCGCCCGATTATTGACGCAGATCAGCCCATCGGCACCGTTATCGAGCCCGATTCGGGCCCACTTCAGCTCGGTGACGTCGTGGTAAACCAGGCCGCCCGCGGCGTGCACGCGCTCGGCGACCCAGTCGGGCTTACCCAACGAGGTAACGAAAAAGCGAACACCTTCCTCGAGCGCGATATCGATCCATTGCGACATGCGTCGCCGATACTTGTCCGACGATTTTTCGATCAGCGCATTCATGCCGATCGGCTTGTCGGTCAGTCGGCGCATCAGGCGGATGCCTGCGCGATAATCATGGCCGTGGACGTAGGTTAGCGAGATAGGTTGCAGAATACCGATTCCACCGGCTTGCGAAACCGCGGCGGTGAGCTCGGGATTGCTGCAAGGGTACATCGGACCGCCAATAACCGGGTAGCGAATGCCGACCTGTTCGCAAAACCTTTTGGCGGCGTCGGGCAAATCCGGTTTCATGATGCCTGGTAACCGATCAGCCAGGTGGCCTTGACCTCGGCGACCGTCTCGCCGGACTCATCCCGCAGCTGCGCCGTGACCTCGCAGGAGGTGTTTTCCTCGACCAGCTCGGGCAATCGAAAATCGGCAGTCGCGGTGAGTTTTCCGCGCGCCTTTTTTACGAAGCTGGCCTCAATACCGAGCACGATGCCGCGCATGTTAGCGGATACGGTCGACAGGACGGCCAGCCCGGTCGCAATTTCACCCAGGTTTATCAGAGCGATCGCGTGTGTCGAACGCAGGTGGTTGCGCACCCGGCGGCGGTCACGCAGCGTCACGCGCGCATAACCCGGCCCGATCTCCTCGACGCGGGCGCCGATCGTGCCGCTGTAAGGCGCGATTAAACCGAGCGCGAGGCTAAACAACCATGGCCCTCCCGGCCAGGTCGAAAGTCGATTCCACCAGGATAAAACCGGGCCCTGGGCGCCGCTGGATTTGATCTGTGTCATCGAATTCGAAGGCTTACTTGTGCAGCCCGATATTATGCGTTATTAATGGATTCATGGATATCAACGAAAAAGACAAACTGGTAGCCGCGTTCGACCACATGGTGGAGAACGTGAGCGAAGCGGTACATGATGCCGAAGAAGCGCTGGCGCCGACTATTGACGAGATGGTGCACAATGCCCAGATACTGGCACGGGAGCTATTCGCGCTCACCCAGGAGGAAGCCGAGGGTCTGGGAGATACCTTGAAGCGAGACCTGCACAAGGCCAACAAGACGCTGAACCAGCAAGGCAAGGAGTTGAAAGACTGGCTGAGTTTCGACCTGACGCTGGTGGAGGATCGGTTTATCGATCTGGTCGCACGGGCCGCGGACAAGGCCTGGCTCGATTTTCACGAATTCGAATATGAGGATCACCAGGCAAGCCTGTACCGCAGCGGTGAAGTCTGCAGTGCGGGAACTTTTAGCTGCTGCAACTGCGACGAAACTATCAATTTAGCGGCTACCGGGCAGATACCCCGCTGCCCGGCCTGCAATCACGACAGCTTTTACCGGGTCGTGAGCTAAAGCTTTATTCTGAACTAACTACCCGCGGCGATCAGGCTGGCATTACCGCCGGCGGCCGTGGTGTCGATGCACAGGTGACGCTCGACGATAAGGCGTTCGAGTACACCGTCTTCGCAGATCAACGGAATCAGCTTCGAATCCCTGCCAGCCAACGCGATTCGATACTCGGTTAGGCGCTGCGGCTGGGCCTGCGACATGACGGCGTCGATACCCTCGATAGATTGCAGACAGTCGGCATCGATATCGCCCACGGTACCCACGGCCGGAAGCCCGTTATCGCGCAGCAAAGCGGCTAACTTTTCACCCTGCTCGGCGACAATAACGACCCGGTTTTGCTGGGCGAGCGCCGTCAGGGCCTGTGACAGTGCAGCTTCGCGATCGGGGCCAAGACATAAAACAACGCCACGCGGATGCGCTGAGAGCTGGTTGGTTTCGCCCGTCGGCCCCGGCATTTCTTCGATGGAGATAATCGATTTATCCTGCCATGCAACCGCCTGCTGCCGCGCGATACGCTGCAGCAAATCCAGGTTCTGGGCGGAGGGTACGCTGTGTAATCCCGCGAGACTTCGCAGCAGCGAATTCAGGGTCTCGATGTCGGTCGGTTCAGCTTGCGCCTGATCGCGGTGCGACATCGGGTAGCGTAAAAAGCGAGCCAGGTACCAGGGGCCGCCGGCCTTGGGTCCGGTGCCGGACAGCCCTTCCCCGCCAAACGGCTGGGTACCGACCACGGCGCCTATCTGGTTACGATTGACATAAACGTTACCCGCCCTGATACGTTTAACCACCTGCTCGACGCGCGAGTCGACCCGGGTGTGAATGCCGAAGGTCAAGCCGAATCCACGAGCATTGATCGAATCGACGACCGCATCGATGTCACTGGCAGCAAATCTGCATACGTGCAGTACCGGGCCGAAAATTTCCTCCTCGAGCTGCTCGATACCGTCGAGTTCGATCACGGTTGGCGCCACGAACAGCCCCGTTTTCGGGGCTTGCAGTGATTTGATGACCCGCCCCTGGTCTGCCATTTGCTGACAGTGCGCTTCGATTTTATGCTTCGCCGCGCTGTCGATAACGGGTCCGACGTCGGTGGCCAGGTACCAGGGATTGCCGATCTTAAGTTCATCCATCGCGCCGAACAGCATTTCAAGGATCTTGTCGGCCACGTCTTCCTGCAGATACAGTATGCGCAGCGCCGAACAGCGCTGACCGGCGCTCTGGAAGGCCGACGCCAGCACGTCGCGCACTACTTGCTCAGGCAAGGCCGTGGAATCGACGATCATAGCATTCAGGCCGCCGGTCTCGGCGATCAGCGGCGCCTGTGCGGGCAGCTGCCGTGCCATGTTGCGATTGATATGCATCGCGGTCGCGGTGGAGCCGGTGAAACAGATACCGGCGATACGAGCGTCGGCGCTGAGTGCGGCGCCAACAATAGCTCCGCTACCCGGAAGCAATTGCAGCGCGGTGCGCGGAATCCCGGCACGATACATAAGTTCGACCGCGAAAGCAGCGATCAAACTGGTCTGCTCGGCGGGTTTTGCGAGTACGCAATTGCCCGCGGCCAGCGCCGCGAATATTTGCCCACTGAATATAGCCAGCGGGAAATTCCATGGCGATATGCAGGCGATGACGCCGCGTGCGCTAGATTCGGGGCCGAGATTTTCGGCCTGGCTGGCATAGTAACGCGCGAAATCTACCGCCTCGCGAACCTCGCCGACCGCATCGAGCCATGATTTACCGGCCTCACGTGCTAGCAGTGCAAACAGTTCGGCCGCATTTGCTTCGTATTCGTCGGCGATTCGCTGCAGGCATTCGACCCGGGTTGCCGCGGCCGTACCGGACCAGTCGTCGAAGCCTTCGAGCGCGGCCTGGATCGCACCGTCGACCGTGGCCGCGTTGGCGTCGAACACTTGGCCGACCCGATCGTCGGGATCGGCCGGATTTAAAACCTCGCGCGCTTCGTTGCCGGCTGCCTGGTTCGCGGTTAGCGGAAGCGCCCGCCAGGTCTTATCGACCAGGGCCTGGCGCTGTTGATTGAGATCGTCGAGCGTTGCCGGGTCGGTGATGTCCCAGCCTAGCGAGTTGCGCCGCGCCGGAGCGTAAAGGTCGAACGGCATCGGAATACTGGGATTGGTCAACTGCTCGAGCTCTTCGATCAGTTCTATCGGGTCACGGGCGATTGATTGCGGGGTAATACTGGTATCCACGATTTGATTGACGAAAGAACTGTTGGCGCCGTTTTCCAGTAGTCGTCTGACCAGATAGGCGAGCAAATCCTGGTGCTCGCCTACCGGCGCGTAAATCCGGCAGCGCGTCTTGTGATGACGATGCACGTCATCGTGCAATGCCTCGCCCATGCCGTGCAGGCGTTGAAATTCGAAATCTGTCTGGTCTCCAGCAAGCTTTAAAACCGCCGCAACCGAGTGCGCGTTATGCGTTGCAAACTGCGGATAGATTCTATCGGTCATTGTTAACAGTTTTCGAGCGCAGGCCATGTAGGATAAATCGGTGTTGACCTTGCGCGTAAAAACCGGGTAGCCGGTCAGCCCCAGCACCTGTGCCCGCTTGACTTCGGTATCCCAGTAGGCGCCTTTCACCAGTCGCACCATGATACGGCGATCGAGACGCTGTGCCAGTGCGTACAACCAGTCGAGTACCGGCGCGGCACGCTTGCCAAAGGCCTGCACCACGACACCGAAACCGTTCCAGCCGCGCAGCGCCGGGTTGGCAAGCACCGCTTCGATGACATCCAGCGAAATATCGAGGCGGTCCGCCTCTTCGGCATCGATGTTGAATCCCATGTTCGCCGAGCAGGCAAGCATCGCCAGTGACTCTACCCGTGGCACGAGTTCGTCCATTACCCGCTGGTACTGGCCGATCTCGTAACGCGGATGCAATGCCGAGAGTTTTACCGAAATGCCGGGATTGTCACGCGAGTCGGCGTGCCGGCAGTTGCGCGCGAGCTCGGTAATCGCATCCGAGTAAGCCAGGTGATAACGCCGCGCGTCGGCATCGGTACGCGCGGCTTCACCGAGCATGTCGTAGGAGTAGGTGTAACCTTGCTGCTCGAGCTGGCGGGCACGATCACTGGCTTTTTCGATACTAGTGCCCAGTACGAAATGTCGTCCCATCTCGCGCATTGCCTGCGCCACGGCGTTACGCACCAATGGTTCCCCGAGCCTTTTTACCAGGCTATGCACAATCTGTCCGAGACCCTTTTCATCTTCGGGAGCGATTATTTTTCCGGTTAACAATAATGCCCAGGTGGAGGCGTTTACCAGCGGCGAGCCGGAATGGCCCAGATGCTGACCCCAGTTGCCGGGTGAGATCTTGTCTTCGATCAGTTCATCGATGGTTTCCGCATCCGGCACGCGCAGCAGGGCTTCCGCGAGGCACATCAGGGCCACTCCTTCGCGCGTCGTCAGGCCATACTCGGCGAGAAAATTCTCCATCATGCTGGGACTACTATTGGCCCTGACCCGGGTGACGAGCTCGGCGGCCATGCTGCTGATTTCGCTGCGCTCCACTGCGCTAAATCCGGCGCTCTCGATCAGTTCCTGCACTAGCGAGGCTTCATCCGCCAGGTAACAATCGCGTATTCGTGCTCGTATCGAGTCCTGCGAAATCGGAGGGATGACAGATGCTGATATCGACATTTGCGTAATCCAGGATTGAGTCGCGACTATCTTAACCGCCTTTAACAATAAAGATTCAAAATAATTCGAGCATTAGGTTTACAATATCGCGGGCTAACAATAAATGGTAACCGGCATGAACCGATGGTACACGCAGCTGTTCAAACAGGTAAAAGCTAACCCGGACCTGGCCAAACTCAAACTGAGTGAGGAAACATTCTCCGAGAATTACCAGGGTGACTTTGCCGTCAGCGATGCAATTCCGGACCTCGAAGTGCTGGCGACGATTAATCAGAAAAATCGTGCCCAGGCGCGACTGGTTAAAATATCGCGCGACCCCAAAAACTATTCAATCAAGTTATACACACTGAAAGATTCGATTCCGCTATCACAGTCGATGCCGGTGTTCGAATCCATGGGGCTGGAAGTCCTGATAGGGCGTCCCTACCGCATCCGGCTTGGCAGCAGAAATTACTGGATAAACCATTTTACGCTGGGCAACGGCGAAACTATTTGCAACGTCGATATAGAGAAAATACCGCGTTACTTCAGCCAGCTTTTCGAGAGCATCTGGTGCCAGCGCAGCGAGAACGATGCCTTTAACCACCTGTTGTTCAGCGCCTGTATCAAGGCGGAAAACATACAGATACTGCGAGCCTATACCGCCTATCTGCAGCAGATTCGCTTCCCCCATAGTCGTGATTACATCATCGAAACGCTTAACACTTACCCGGATATCACCCTGCTGCTGGTGCGAGCTTTTCTGCGCAAATTCGATCCGGAAAATGCCCAGCCGGATTCGTATCTGGAATTGATCGAGCAGATTCGGGAGCGGCTGCACGGCATCGAATCGCTCGATCACGACCTGATATACAAGAGCATGCTGAATCTGATCGAGGCTACCGTCCGCAGCAACTACTTTCAGAGCGACGATAACGGTACCGGTCACATCAGTTTCAAACTCGATTCGAAACAGATCGAGCGTTTGCCGAAGCCGAGCCCGCGCTTCGAGATCTATGTTTACGCCGCGCGTTTCGAAGGAATCCATCTGCGCGGCGGACTCGTTGCACGCGGCGGCATACGCTGGTCGGACCGGCGCGAAGATTATCGCACCGAAGTGCTGGGACTGATGAAAGCTCAGATGGTAAAGAATGCGGTCATCGTGCCGGCAGGCTCCAAGGGAGGCTTCATCACCAAGCAGATTGCCACTGTCCCCGCGAACGAGGTATATGGCGAAGTGCAGGCCTGTTACTCGCTGTACATTAACGCCTTACTCGAAATCACCGACAACCGGGTGGGTGCCGATATCGAGCAACCTGTCAAAACCCGTGTCCACGACGGTCCCGACCCCTATCTCGTGGTCGCTGCCGACAAGGGCACCGCGGCATTTTCTGACGTCGCCAACGGCATCGCTGCTGACCACGGCTTCTGGCTCGACGATGCCTTCGCCTCGGGCGGATCGCAGGGGTACGATCACAAGAAAATGGGGATTACCGCGCGCGGCGCATGGGAGTCTGTGAAGCGGCATTTTCGCGGCCTTGGCAAAAACATCCAAAAGGAAAAATTTACCGTGGTTGGCATCGGCGATATGTCCGGTGACGTGTTTGGCAACGGCATGCTGTTATCGCCATGCATCCAGCTGGTCGCCGCTTTTAATCACATGCATATTTTCATCGATCCCGACCCGGACGTTAAAAAGAGCTCCCAGGAACGCCAGCGCATGTTCAACCTTTCACGCTCCACCTGGAACGATTACAACAAGAAACTGATTAGCACAGGCGGCGGCGTGTTTGCTCGTAAAGCCAAGCGCATCGACCTGAGTCCACAGATGCAACAATTGCTGCAGTGCAAGGAAGCGCACCTGACGCCTGACGAGCTCATCGTTTATATCCTCAAGGCGCCGGTTGACCTAATCTGGAACGGCGGTATCGGCACCTATATCAAGGCAAGTAACGAAACCGACGCCGACGTCTCGGACAAAAGCAACGACGCGATCCGAATCAATGGCCGGCAAGTGCGCGCCAGGGCGGTCGGCGAAGGCGGTAATCTCGGGGTAACGCAGCGCGGACGCGTCGAGTATGCGCTCAACGGCGGTTTGATTTATACCGATTCGATCGATAATTCAGCGGGCGTGAACTGTTCGGACAAGGAGGTCAATATCAAGATTCTGCTTTCGCAACTGGTTAAGTCTGGGCGCCTGAGCAACAAGGAGCGCAACCAGTTGCTGGTTGATATGACCGACGAAGTCGCCCAGAAATGCCTGTTCAACAATTACCGGCAAACCCAGATTATCGATAGTATCGAGAAACGCGCGGCCCTGAACATGTACCAGCATGCCCGCTTCATGCGTCACCTGGAAGCTGAGGGAATCATGAGCCGCCGACTCGAACACTTGCCGAATGACAAGCAGATTACCGACCGTATTGCCAAGAACCAGGGATTGACGCGCCCGGAGCTATCGATCCTGCTGTCCTACAGCAAACTGACATACAAGAACGCCCTGCTCGAGTCGTCATCGCTGACAGAGCAATGTTATGACGCCCTGTTGCTGGGTTATTTCCCGCGCCTGATACGCAGCCGTTTTGCCGATGAAATTCTGCAGCATCCGCTGCGCAAGGAAATCATTGCGACCATTTTGAGTAATCAGATTGCCAATAACATCGGTATCGGTTTCGGATCTCGAATACGCGAAGAAACCGGAGCCACGATCGAGGATATCGCCAAGGCCTACGTGGTTTGTGTCGAGGTGTTCGACCTTTACGAAACCTGGCGCAAGCTGGAAAAACTGGATAACGTGGTTCAGGAGCACGACCGCTACGAGGTTTTCCAGTCGGTAAGCGGCTTGCTGGAACGCTCGATTAGCTGGTTACTGCGCAACCAGCCGTCGAATTTTGACGTCAGCCATGTAATCGAACGTTACAAAACCGATACACGTATCCTGCGGCAGGTCCTCTCGAGCGCTATCATCGGTAAATCGCGCAAGAACTATCTCGCCACCAAGCGTAGCTTTGTCAGGTATCGCCTACCGGCGACGCTGGCTCAGGAACTGGTGGAAAAGACGACCCTGGCTTCGGCTTTCGACATTATCGAGATTAAATCGAAGCTTTATAGCGATATCGAAAACGTGACGAGGCTGTTTTACGCGCTGTCGGAGCGCTTGCAGCTGCACTGGATCCGGGATGCGATCTCGAAAACCATCGTGCGCACCCACTGGAATCATCTGGCCATTCTCAACTTGCGTAACGATCTGCACGCCAACCAGCATAACCTGACCGAGATCGTACTGCAGATCGTAGATAACAAGCGCCATACCAACAAGGCGATGGCGATCTGGGAACAGCAGCACCAGGAAGCGCTGCAGCGTTACGACAGTATTCTCAACGAGTTCAGCGCCATGCGCAGCTGTGACTTTCCAACCATCAGCGTCGCGGTCTCCGAGGTGCGGCGACTGGTGCAGTTGAGCAAACGTGACCATTATGGTTCCTGAGAAGAGTATATTGTTATAAATCAATAATTTAATTAATAAACTTAAAGTTAATAATAACTATATTTCGCTGCTTTCTTTGAACCGTTAACGCCATGAGTCAGTTTCGGGACAAGTTCGATTATCGCGTCTGGGAGATTGTTGCGTCGATCCCGTCCGGGCGGGTTATGGGTTACGGCGAAGTGGCGCGAGCAGCCGGCTTCCCGCGCTACTCCCGAATGGTGAGCGCCGCAATGGGACGCTCACCGAATCCCCTGCCCTGGCATCGCGTGGTGCGCTCGAACCGGACGCTGGCGTTCGAAGAGGGCTCGAGCGCCTATCGTGAACAGGCGCAATTGCTGAAGCAGGAGGGAGTACGTTTCGACGGCCTGAAGATCATCGAAGTCGAGACCGACGATAGCCTGGACCGGATTCTGTGGGGCCCGACAGATTAATCGACGGGATGCGGGCCAGCCCTGGCTCTACACCGATTCGATCTCGCGGCTTAGCGGTAACTCGCGGCGGTGATAAACTCGCCGAAGGTTTCGCACCAGACAATCAGCCCCCGGTAGTCCGCCGGATTGACGTTTGGCGGTATGTCCAGAATAAAATTACGGAACGTTTTCACCGGCCCGATCTTTGCCGACTCGCCCTTTATCATCAGGAACTCTTCCTCGGTCTGCGCCAGCGTTGGTGTCAGGTATAGCTGGTAATCGGGTCCCGGGGCCAGCGATCCCATGAAGCTGATCTGCGTCGCCGAAATCGCAACCCGGCCCTCGCCCCAGTGCAGGAAATCGCTGCCGGCCAGTTTTCTGTGAAAGTCGGCGCTGAACAGGGCCTGTTGCGCGCTGGCATCGACCTGCGCACGACTCGGTGCATCGGGTGCAATCAGAATGGGTAACAGGTAAATGCCAAGCGCAAGCCCGATAGCGAATGCGATGCCGTGCGTAACCAGAAATCGAATAAATTTGAACATTGCGCCCGTCTCCCGTCTCGGTCGGCAAATTATGTCGCTCGATCGGTAAAATATCCATCGAAAAACTGCTAAAGTGCGCGTCGATTAATACGGAAATACGTCATGAAGCACGAATTCGAGTACGACCTGATTACCCTTGGCGCCGGCAGCGGTGGCCTCTCGATTATCGAACGGGCGGCCAGTTACGGCCAACGTTGCGCGGTTGTCGAACGCGGCAGAATCGGGGGTACCTGCGTCAACGTGGGCTGCGTGCCCAAGAAAATCATGTGGTTCGGGGCAAATCTGGCGGATATGCTGAAGGATGCCGAAAACTATGGCTTCGATCTGACCAACAATGGATTCGACTGGTCGAAACTGGTGGCCCGGCGCGAGGCATACATCGACGGCATCAACAGCTGGTACCACGGTTATATGAAACAGCTCGGAGTAGACGAGATCGAAGGAGAAGCCAGTTTTGTCGATGCCCATACGATCGCGGTAGACGGCAAGCACTACTCCGCCAGACACATTGCCATCGCAACCGGCACCCGGCCACGTCTGCCGGACACGCCGGGCATCGAACATGCGATTACCTCCGACGGTTTTTTCGAGCTCACACAGCAGCCCGCACGGGTTGCCATCGCCGGGTCGGGTTACATCGCGGTCGAGCTGGCCGGCGTGTTAAACGCGCTCGGTACCGAGGTCAGCCTGTATCTTCGCAAGCACCACGTTATGGGCGAATTCGACAGTCTGCTCAGCAGCACGCTGCTCGAAGAGATCGCCAAATCAGATATCGAGATGCATACCGAGTGCGAAATTACCGCGATCGAACGCAATACCGACGGCAAGCTATCGCTGCAGGACAACCACGGTGTCGGCCTGCAAAACGTGGATCAGTTAATCTACGCGATCGGCAGGGATCCCGACCTCGAAGGACTCAACCTGGATAACGCCGGGGTCGAGGTAAACGCCCGGGGTTATATCGAGACCGATACCTACCAGAATACCAGTCAGCCGCATATTTTTGCGCTCGGCGATATCACCGGTCGCGCGCCGTTAACGCCGGTCGCGGTGGCTGCCGGCAGGCGTCTCGCGGATCGCCTGTACGACGATCAAATCGATCGCCACCTGGATTACGAACTGATCCCCAGCGTCGTATTCAGCCACCCACCGATTGGAACCGTCGGCATGACGGAACAGGCGGCCCGGGACAAGTATGGCGATCGTATCAGAATATACCAGACCCGCTTTACCGCGATGTATAACTCGATCAGCGGCCATGACGTGCCAACCGCGATGAAGCTGGTTTGTCTCGACGATGACGAGAAAGTTATCGGTTGCCACATGATCGGTCCCGCGGTCGATGAAATGCTGCAGGGTTTTGCGGTCGCAATCCGGATGGGCGCCTGCAAAAAAGACTTCGACGATACCGTGGCAATTCATCCGACCAGTTCGGAAGAACTCGTCACCATGCGATAGCTACGGCAACGGCGGTTTCAGCCGGACAATTTCTGTGCAAAATATATATAATTCAGCGACTTAGGACAACTACTTAAAAAAATTCACTTAAGTTGAAGCACGTCTCGCATGGCGTACAGCCCATGCTTACGTTGCGCGATCCAGCGGCAGGCTCGCATCGCACCGCGGGCGAAAGTCATGCGGTCAGTGGCCTTGTGAGTGATTTCGACCCTTTCCCCCTCGTCGGCAAACATCACCGTATGCTCGCCCACGATGTCCCCCGCCCTGATGGTCTCGAAACCGATAGTTTTGCGATCGCGTGCACCGGTTTGCCCGTGGCGTCCATAAACCGCGCATTCATCGAGACTGCGGCCCAGGGTATCGGCAACTACCTGCCCCATTTTGAGGGCTGTACCCGAAGGCGCATCGACCTTGTGCCGATGATGCGCCTCGATCACCTCGATATCCACGCTGTCGCCCAGCACAGAAGCGGCAATTTGCAGCAGTTCGAGGCAGAGATTGACGCCGACACTCATGTTTGGCGCATAAACGATGGCGATTTTCTGGCCGGCCTCGGTCAGCTTTTGTTCCAGCGAACTGTCACAACCGGTTGTGCCGATGACCATTTTCTTGTCGTGCTGAAGGCAAAAGTCAACGTGCCTGGTGGTGGCGCTGGGATGGGTGAAATCGATCAGCGTGTCGAAAGCATCCGGGTCGAGTCGATCGACAATCGGTATCGAGTTGGGTTCGAGCCCTGCCAGAATTCCCGAGTCCGTACCGAGAGCGGGGCTCGACGCCTGTTCCAGAGCCTGGGTCAAAGCCATATCATCAGCCTCGTCACAGGCGATAATCAGGTTGCGGCCCATGCGGCCGGCGGCGCCTGCAATAGCGATTCGTGTCACGACTGCTCCCCCGTTCAGGATTTCATGTCTTCGAAGAACTTCTTCATGCTGTCTATCCATGAATTTTCATTCGGGCTGTGCTTGTTGGATGCCTTACCCATGGATTGCCCGAGCTTTTCGAGCAGTTCTTTTTGCTCACCGCTCAATTTTACCGGCGTTTCGACCACGATGCGGCAAATCAGATCGCCAACCGGACCGCCCCGTACCGGTTTGACACCCTTGCCGCGCATACGAAACAGCTTGTGCGTCTGGGTGCCGGCCGGGATTTTCAGGTTCAGGCGGCCACCGAGGCTGGGAACTTCGAGTTCACCACCCAGTGCTGCGGTGACAATATTAATCGGCACCTCGCAATACAGGTCGGCATTGTCACGCTCGAATATTGGGTGGGGCTTGACATGGATTTGCACGAACAAGTCGCCCGTTGGCGCGCCCGCCTCACCCGCTTCACCTTCCCCCGAAAGGCGAATGCGGTCGCCGTTATCGACGCCGGGGGGCACTTCAACCGACAGTGATTTGTGTTCCTTGACGCGGCCGGCGCCGTGGCAGCTGTTACAGGGGTCGCTAATAATAGTGCCTTTGCCGCGGCAATTCGGACAGGTTTGCTGTACCGAAAAGAAACCCTGCTGCATGCGCACCTGCCCATGACCGCCGCAGGTGCTACAGGTCTCGGGACTGCTCCCGGGTTTGGCTCCGCTGCCAGAGCAGCTGGTGCAATGCTTCAGCGTGGGTACCCTGATCTTGACCGTGGTACCGGCAACCGCGTCTTCCAGGCTTAGCTCGAGGTTATACTGAAGGTCCGCGCCCCGGCGCACGCGGGAGCGCCCACCACCGCCGAAGATGTCGCCGAAGATGTCGCTGAAGGCGTCTCCGAATCCACTGCCGCCAAAGCCTCCACCACCGACGGATTGATCTACGCCAGCGTGACCGAACTGGTCGTAGGCAGCCCGTTTTTCTGCGCTCGAAAGCACATCGAATGCTTCCTTGGCTTCCTTGAAACGATGCTCGGCCTCCTCGTCATCCGGATTTCGGTCCGGATGATACTTCATCGCCAGACGACGAAACGCCTTCTTGATATCAGCGTCCGAGGCGGTGTTTGAAATGCCGAGAATTTCGTAATAATCGCGTTTAGACATGGACTCGTTCTATGAAATAGCAAAACCCGGCGCGATAAATCGCGCCAGGTCTAGCGTAACGGTAATCGGTAGACCGTTACTTCTTGTCGTCTTCTTTTACTTCTTCGAACTCGGCGTCGACAACTTCATCGGCGTGGGCAGAGCCAGATTCAGCATTTGCGTCCACCGGTTCCGGGCCAGCTTCGCTTGCGTTCGCCGAGTAAGCTTTTTCAGCCAGCTTGCTCGAGGCCTCGGCCAGCACCTGCGTCTTGGCTTCGATATCGTCTTTATCGCCGCCTTCCAGAGCCTTTTTCAGATCCTCGATTGCCGCTTCGATCTTCGACTTATCTTCGTCTTCGACCTGATCGCTAAGATCCTTGAGCGATTTTTCCGCGGCGTGGATCATGGCGTCGGCCTGGTTGCGGAGTTCGACGGTTTCACGATGCTTGCGATCTTCGTCGGCATGCGCTTCCGCATCCTTGATCATCGCTTCGACTTCGTCGTCAGACAGACCGCTGGAAGCCTTGATCACGATTTTCTGCTCCTTACCGGTCGCCTTGTCTTTCGCCGAAACGTTCAGAATACCGTTGGCATCGATATCGAAGGTAACTTCGATCTGCGGGACACCACGTTGTGCAGGCGGGATATCCGACAGGTCGAACCGACCCAGGGACTTGTTGGCGGTTGCGACTTCGCGCTCGCCCTGCAGCACGTGCACGGTAACCGCGGTCTGGTTGTCCTCGGCGGTCGAAAAGGTTTGCGACGCCTTGGTGGGGATCGTCGTATTCTTTTCGATCAGCTTGGTCATTACACCACCCAGGGTTTCGATACCCAACGACAGCGGGGTAACGTCGAGCAGCAATACATTCTTGACGTCGCCGCCGAGTACGCCGCCCTGGATTGCGGCACCACAGGCCACGGCCTCGTCAGGATTGACGTCACGACGCGCATCGCGGCCGAAGAAGTTTTTGACCACTTCCTGGACCTTGGGCATACGGGTCTGACCGCCGACCAGGATGATATCGTTGATGTCCGATACCGATACGTCGGCATCATCCAGCGCAACTTTGAGGGGCTCGATGGTGCGCGCGATCAGGTCGTCGACCAGAGACTCCAGCTTGGCACGCGTGATTTTCAGGTTCAGGTGCTTCGGTCCTGATGCATCCGCCGTGATGTACGGCAGGTTGACATCGGTTTGCTGACTCGAGGATAGCTCGATTTTCGCCTTTTCCGCGGCTTCCTTGAGGCGTTGCATGGCGAGCGGATCGCCACGCAGGTCCATGCCCTGCTCTTTCTTGAATTCGTCTGCGAGGTAATCGATCAGGCGCATATCGAAGTCTTCGCCACCGAGGAAGGTATCGCCGTTGGTCGACAGCACTTCGAACTGGTGTTCGCCATCGACTTCGGCAACCTCGATAATCGAGATATCGAAGGTGCCTCCACCCAGGTCGTAAACCGCGATTTTCTTGTCGCCCGAAGACTTGTCCATGCCGTAAGCCAGGGCCGCGGCGGTCGGCTCGTTGATGATACGCTTGACGGTCAGTCCTGCGATCTTACCGGCGTCCTTGGTTGCCTGGCGCTGCGAATCATTGAAATACGCGGGTACCGTGATAACGGCCTCGGTGACCTCTTCGCCGAGATAGTCTTCCGCGGTTTTTTTCATTTTCTGCAGCACTCGCGCCGAAATTTCGGGGGGCGCCATTTTCTTGCCCTTGGCCTCGACCCAGGCGTCGCCGTTGTCGGCTTTCAGGATCTTGTAAGGTACCAGGTCGATATCTTTCTGCACCGCAGACTCGTCGAAACGCCGGCCAATCAGGCGCTTGACCGCATACAGCGTATCGCTGGGATTAGTAACAGCCTGGCGTTTCGCCGGCTGGCCAACAAGAACTTCGTCATCGGCGCCGAAGGCGACGATTGAGGGAGTGGTACGATCGCCTTCCGCGTTCTCGATAACCTTGGGCTTGTCGCCCTCCATTACCGCTACGCAGGAATTCGTAGTACCAAGGTCTATGCCTATAATTCTGCCCATTGATGTGCTCCAAAAACTGATTTAAAGTGAAACTTACACCCGATGTAGGGTTATTTTTTTACCTTTCAAGCGAATTCACGTAAATATTCCGGGGCCTACTTGGCCACCACGACCATCGCCGGACGCACCAGCCGATCGTTTAACAAAAACCCCTTTTGCATCACCTCGATCACGGAATTGGATTCCGCTCCGTCCGCTTCGATCATGCTGATCGCCTGGTGTCGTTCCGGATCGAATTTCTCGCCCAGCGGGTCGATCTGCTGCAGGCCATTCTTTTCGAGCACCTGCACGAACATATTCATCGTCAGCGCGGAACCTTCGCGGATGCTTTCCAGCGTGGCGTTGTCCGCAACCGCGGCATTCTGTCCCATCTCCATGCTGTCGATGATCGGTAACAGGTTTTCGATCAAGGTCTTGAGCGCATACTTGTGCGCATTTTCGATATCGCGCTCGGCACGCTTGCGATTATTTTCGATCTCTGCGCGCAGGCGCATCATCTGGTCCCAGTAATCCTTGATAGTTTCCTGCGCCTTTTCCAGTTGTTGCTCGATGTTTTCCTGCTCCTCGACAGTCTCGTCTATGGCCTCTGGAACCACGTCTTCCAGGTGCGCTTCTTCTTCTGGTTCGGTGGCCAGGGAATGCTCGTCATCGATCTCGGTGTCGGTGTCGGATTGTTGTGGGGACATTAACTACTCCGTTTGCTACGAATTAGCGATAGTTTGTTAATTGGGTGAATGCGACCAGTCCCCCCCGGGCCTGGTGGCGCTAATTTAAGGATTATTTCCGAGTATTCAAGGCTGAAGTCAATAATTTTGCGGTTACGTCGACCACCGGGATGACCTGCTCATAAGCGATCCTGGTGGGGCCGATGACGCCGAGTACGCCGACAATCTCGCCCTTGACGTGATAAGGGGCGCCAACCACGCTGCAGTCGCTCAGTACCGAGTAGCCGGACTCGCTGCCGATAAATATCTCTACCCCATCCGCAGAGGTACAGCCATCTAGCAGTTTAAGCAGATCAGTTTTCTTATTAAATACATTAAATAAGTTACGTAACTTATTGATATCCGAAAGTTCTGCGTATTCCAGCAAGTTAGTTTCACCGCTCATGATCAGGTCTTCATGATCGTTGAGGCTACAAACCTCGTCCATTGCATCGAGCACTGTTTCCATGATGGAGTTTACGTCGGTGCGCAATTCGGACAATTCCTCCAGCAGCATCTTGCGCGCATTTTCGAAACTGCGACCGATAAGGTAGCGGCTCAGCGTCTGCGCGGCCTGCTGCAGTTGCAGCTCGCTGTAGTCGCGATCGACATGGATAACCTTGTTATGCACGTCGTCCTGGTTGATCACCAGGATCACGAGCACGCGGCGGTCACTAAGCTTCATGAACTCGATATGCCGTACTTCGGCCGGCGCGGTATGCGTCAGGCTGACGATACCCGCGAGGTGAGTCACCCGCGACAGGATGTCGGTGGCGCTATGAATCAGGTCGCTGGAAGTCTTGTCGGTGGAAAAACTTTGTGAAATCACCTGCTGCGCCGACTGGGCCAGGTTGTCGACCTCCAGCAGGCTATCGATGAAAAACCGGTAGCCCGCTTCGGTCGGGATTCTGCCCGCCGATGTATGCGGGGAATCGACCAGCCCCATGTCCTCGAGTTTAGCCATGATGTTGCGTATCGTCGCCGAGCTGACGTCGAGCCCTGACATTTGCGCCAGGTTTTTCGAGCCAACCGGCTGGGCATCCCGCGTGTACGAGTTGATCAGTTGCCGCAGGAGAAGCTGGGCGCGTTCATCAAGTTCGTATTTTTCAGTCATCGGGTCTGATATATTGTTGCCGGGCTATAAGTTTAGCCACAATCTTGTGGCGGCGGAACACAAGCTATAGTCTTAAAACCGGTAAATCAAGCAATCCAGGGGAAATTGCCAGGGAAATGCCAGCAAATTTCGAATCAATTGGTGTCGTGGTGCGCAATGACATGCAGTCGCGCCAGCAGAGCATTCGACAGGTGGTCGACGTGTTGGCACGCCACGCCGAAGTGCTGGTGCATTGCCTTAATTTCGACGAACCTTTGAAGGCGATTCCCAGTGTATCGCTAGGTCAGCTGGTAGAAGATGCGGAACTGGTGATTTCGCTCGGTGGCGACGGCACCCTGTTAACCGCGGCTCGCGCGCTGGCCGACAAAAACACTCCCCTGCTCGGGATTAACCTCGGGCGACTCGGCTTCCTCGCCGACGTCTCCTTCGAAGATTTCGAATCTTACATCGAAAAGGTCGTTGCCGGCCGCTACAGCGTCGAGGAGCGCTTCTTTATCGAAGGCAAGTTCTACCGCGGCGACGAACTGATTTCAACCAATATTGCGCTGAATGACATCATCCTGCATAGCCCAGAATCGGCCAATATGATCGAGTACGAAATATCGAGCGGCGGTGACTTGATCCACATCCAGCGCTCCGACGG
>JAACFA010000341.1 GCA_009937625.1 Gammaproteobacteria bacterium
AGCCGATTCTGTGGAGTTCTCTCCGGCAACTAGCCACGATGACCAGTCATCAACCCGAATAGAGACATTCGACTGTTTCAGTTCATTGCTTAGAATGTCGTCATTTCGAATTCCACAATGCGCTGCCGCACTCGACCAGGAGTAATCTTCGGCACGATCTACCATCCGGGCTCTAACAGGATTTAATTCTGCATAACGTATCGAAGCCCACATGTAATGTTCATCCAATGGCGATGAAAAATATCGCCCTTGCCAAAGATGCCCTTTCCACCCCTTTCTCCGGTTGATCCACTGGGCGTAGCGCATATGCAGCGGCTTAAAGGTCTTTTCCAGGCTGTCTGTTTTACGCGGAATCACAATCAAATGGACATGATTCGTCATCAAACAGTAAGCGAGTATTTCAACTCCATACTCCTGGCTGTATTGCCCTAGCCATTCGAGATATGTCCTGTAATCGTTGTATACGAAAAAAACATTTTCCTTACGATTACCTCTTTGGGTAACGTGGTGGGGTACGTCGGCAAAAACCGTTCTTGCTAGTCGTGGCATGTACTTGCTCCTTGCATCGCAATTTAAAGTTCCATTTTTTGCTGGTGGCATTAGGCCTCGTGGAATTATACACCTCCAACACCAACTCAACGCTATCCAACAATAAGGGGACGCTTTATCGTCCCTTTATCGGGAGGATTATGAATAAAAGGGAAGCGTCCCCTTTTAGGATGAATAAAAGGGAAGCGTCCCCTTTTAGGGGGTCAGCAGGGCTTGTTTGCGGCATTCGCCGGGTGATTGCTGGTAGTGGTTTTTGAACTGGCGGGAAAACGAAGACAGGGAGTTGAAGCCGGTGCGAATCGCGATTTCCTGCAGCTGCAGCCGGGTATCTACCACCATGCGGCGCGCGATCTGCAAGCGCAGCCGGCGATAGTAGGCCGCCGGCGACAGGTTCATCGTGTCGCGAAACAGGTATTCGAGCATGCGCACCGAAAGATCGAGCTGCGCCGCGACCTGCTCGATATTGAGCGTATCGTCGACGTGCTGCTCCATCACGCGAATCGCGGCCGCAACCCGTGGTTCATGGCTCTCGAGCATGCCCAGCGATACCAATGGCTGGGCCTCGGCCGCGCTCTGGCGCGCGTCGTAAATAAACACGCTGGAGACTTCAATCGCCAGCGGGTAACCGTAGCGCTTGCGGATCAGGTGCAGGATCAGGTCGAAGGTCGGCGACGCGCCGCCGGTGGTGAACACCGGCTCGTCGACGACGTAGCGGTCGGGCCGCACTTCCCAGTGTGTCGTCGCCGCGCGATTTTTCAGCAAGCCGCAGCGCGCTAGAATCCAGCTGCCGGCCTCGATGCCTCCGATCGCCTTGAAATTACGCGCGATTCGTTTGATCAGTTTCAGGTGCGCCGGGCCGGCGTGCTGCTGCTGGTTGAAACTGGCAATGACGATCAGGACGTCGCCGCCTGAATTGAAATCGAGCGCCGTGTCGGCTTCGACCGCCAGAGCGCAGGTCAGCGGAGCCGGTTTATTGTTCAGCGTGGCAATGCGCCATTCGAACAGGCTGCGGCCCGAGATCCGATTGGCCGCGCGCATCGGATCGAGCACCGATGCCAGCGACATCATCGACGATTCGGGCAGCACCAGCAGCGTGACCCGCAGTTTTTCCTCACTCGCCTCGAAAATTGCCATTGCGCAAATTGTCAAGTATTTTGCGAAATAACGCAATCATGGTTCCAATTTCCGTGACATGATGGCGCCGTCAACCGAGGAGACACGTCATGCCCCTAGCGATGAATATGAACCCATTTATCACCTGCGCGGTGACCGGATCCGGCGGCACCCAGGACCGTTCGCCCCACGTGCCCCGCTCGCCCGAGCAAATCGCCGCCAGCGCGATCGACGCCGCCAAGGCCGGCGCTGCGGTCGTGCACTGTCACGTGCGCGATCCGGAGACCGGCGTGCCGGGCCGGCAGAAGGAACTGTTTCGCGAAGTGGTGGAGCGTATCCGCGATTCCGACACCGACGTCGTCGTCAACCTCACCGCCGGCATGGGTGGCGACATGGTTTTCGGCGACGTCGAAAACCCGTTGCCGCTGAACGAAGCCGGCACCGACATGGCCGGCGCCACCGAGCGCGTCGCGCACGTGGCCGAGTGCCTGCCCGAAATCTGCACGCTGGACTGCGGCACGATGAACTTCGCCGAGGCCGACTACGTCATGACCAACACCCCCGGCATGCTGCGCGCGATGGGCCAGATGATGACCGACCTCGGCGTGCGCCCGGAAATCGAGGTGTTCGAAACCGGCCACCTGTGGTTCGCCAAGCAGCTGGTCGAAGAGGGCATCATCCAGGACCCGGTCATGATCCAGATGTGCATGGGCATTCCCTGGGGCGCGCCGGACGACCTCAATACTTTCATGTCGATGGTCAACAACACGCCCGCCAACTGGACCTTTTCGGCGTTTTCCATCGGCCGGCGGTAACGTTCGCGTCGGCCTGGAAGACAACCTGTGGTTGAAGAAAGGCGAGCTCGCGACCAATGCGCAGCTGGTCGAAAAAGCCGCGACTATCGTTACCAACATGGGCGCCACGCTGATGACGCCAGCCGAAGTGCGCGAAAAGCTGCAGCTGCAGAAACGCGCGCCGGTCGCCAAATAGGGGCCCATCATGCAACTCATCGACAGGGCCGCGGTTATCGGCGGCGGCGTAATCGGGGCGGGCTGGATTGCTCGATTGATCGAAAACGGTATCGACGTCATGGTCTACGATCCGGCCGACGATGCCGAACACAAGGTCGAGGCGGTACTTAAAAACAGTCGCCATGCTTACGCCAAACTGACCGGCGCACCGCGTCGTAGCGAAGGCAGCATCACTTTTTGCGGCAGCATCGCAGAGGCCGTGGCCGGCGCCGAACTGATCGTCGAATCGGTTCCGGAGCGCCTCGACATCAAGCAGGCGGTGTACGCCGAGATCGAAGCCTCGGCGGCAACCGATGCCATCATCGCGTCGTCGACCTCGGGCATCATGCCCTCCGACCTGCAGGCGAAGATGCAACATCCCGAACGCCTGCTGGTGGGGCATCCGTTCAACCCGGTTTACCTGCTGCCGCTGGTGGAACTGGTCG
>JAACFA010000210.1 GCA_009937625.1 Gammaproteobacteria bacterium
TGAAGAGGAAGCTCATATGAAAATCAAACTGTTAGCGCTCGCAGCATCTGCCCTGCTCACGATCAGTGTTGCGTCGAATGCAAACCAGGCAGATACCCAGTCTGAAGCCGTTACCGAAACCGCGGCAGCGCCCGGCAACGCTAACTTTTTCGACCCGAATTACTGGCTGGCTACGATGTCCTCGGCCACTCAGCCGCCTACGATTTCAAAAGAGCAGACCTTCAACGCAGCGCACCCCGTTGGCTGGATGCAGTGGATCGACCCTAATACTCACCAGAAAATGCACATGACTTTCGCCAACCCGGCAAGCTACACCCAGTTCATGCGCCCTCAGTTTTACATGGAATTCGCCAAGCCGGAAAACATGATGGCCTGGATGAACCCGGCGTCCTACCAGACGATGATGGATCCGCAAACCATGAATTACTGGATGAACCCGGCGTCGTACACGCACATGATCGATCCCGCGATGTACACCGAAACCATGAACCCGGCGAACTACATGGTTTACCTGAACCCGGCTACTTACGCTGGATTGATGGGATCGACGACCTGTGATCAGAACAATCCCGACAAGACCCTGACCTGGTTCGGCTACACCTGCTAGATTTCTGCATTACCTCCATAGGGATTCCTATCCCAATATTGCCGCGGCCCCAAAAGCCGCGGCTTTTTTTTGCCCGGCGTGCGAAGCCTGCGTGTCGCGTTATCAAATTCCGGAAAATGCCAATTTCAATAAGCAGGTATACTGTCCCCCGAATAACCAGCCTGAAATATCGAGAGCACACAATGTCGATAACAAAAGCCGAACTCATACTGTTTATCGCCGTCGTATCCAGCCTGACAGCCTGTGGATCACAGCTGGAAGATCAGCTACTAGGTCCCGACCCACAGGTCTTGATAAACGGCGGTGCCACGCGAATTGGCGGAGAACAAACGCGAGCCCATGTTTCCGGCAACACCGAAGTCTGGAAAGAAGGCAGCGTCTACTACAAACCTGATGGAGAACTTGAGTTGCGGTGGCACAAGGTCAGATCCAGGGGAACCTGGGAAGTTGCCGCTAACGGGGTCGTCTGCTGGAACGTTCCGGACTGGAAGACCCTCGATATTCCAGACGCGACCAGCGTGCAAACCGCTAGATCGGCCAGAAGTTGTCACTATTACCTGGATGGCCATGGCAAGATTACCACGGTCCAGGGAAAGTATGTCGTCGGTGTTCACGAGATCAAAACAGGGAGAAAACTTTGACCGTAACCGGGAGCCGGCCCTCAAGCTCGATTCGTCGATCGTTTCAACACAAAACCCAGTCCCGTCATTGCAGCCTCCGAGCCGATACGCCGCAGACATACGGGACGAATTAATTTACTGCACCCTAATCAGCCGGTTGGTTCTTCGTTGAAAACCGGCAAGTCGTCGGTAATTTCGTACCACTCCGCCATGTCGCCGACGTAGATATGTCTGACAGGTTTGTCCCGGGGATCGTCGTCCAGAGCGCCGAACGGTATCACCGCGATTCCTCTGCCGGGGTCGAGGCGCGGCATCTTGGAGCCGCAGGTCTTACAAAACACCTGCATGAAATATTCCGCATCGGGTACTTTGTAATACGCCAGGTTATCTTCGCCCTGCTCGAACTCGACGCCATCTATCGACGTAAAGCCGTTGGTCGCGTGCGCCGCGGCACGGGCCTTTCTGCATCGATGGCAATGACAGTTCTGCACCAGCTTAAAGGGCTCGCGGATATTGAATTTAACGGCTCCACACATGCAGCTGCCACGAACGATACCCTCCGATTCGGGCTCGAGCGGTTGCTCTTCCACCCGCTGCATCCCGGTAAACTCGGGGTAGTCGTCGTAGCGGGGCAAGTCGCCGGTAATGTCGTACCAGGGCGCGCTGTGCGCCGCGAAGACATGGCAATCGGATTTCTTACCGTGGTCGTGGCATCCGCCCGGGGCAAGCCAATGATTCCCCTGTTCGCTAGGGTAAGGCACCACCGAGCCGCACACACCGCAAAAGCTGCGGGTCAGCAGATGCGATGAGCGGTATCGCACGACGGTATCGGTTGCACTAAGCCAGTTGAACTGCTCCGGCTTGACAAACCAATAAGTCGCGAACGCCGAACCGTGTGCCTTACGGCACAATTTGCAGTGGCAATTGAATGCGTTAAAGGGTTCCGCCGTGATCTCCCAGTGCACGCTTCCGCACAGGCAGCTGGCTTGATTCTTCATTTATACGGCTCGCTTGCTGGTAACAACGCCATTGTAGCGGGTAAAAGCTGTCTGCACCCGATTAACCAGGGCTATCGGTCCAATGAATTGCGAATCTCCCGAGCCGCACGAATACCCGAATTAAACGCGCCATGGCAGCAAGCATGATCCCCTATCGTCGTAGCTTCGCCTGCAAAAAACAGGCGGTCTTCAATTGGGCGTGCTAATACCGATCTTTGCCGCCCATGACCAGGCAATGCGCAGGAATAAGATCCCCTTGTCCACGGATCGGTAGTCCAGGCTGTAGCTATTGTACCTGCCGCATGTTTACGAAGGTCGTTGCCGAATACATTGGCAATTTCGTCGAGAGCGTAATCCTGGCTGGCCTGTTGGCCCTGCTTTTCGAGCCACACGGCATAACGGCCCCCAATAAAAACGATGGCTGTATTTTGCCCCATGACGCTGACTTCGAAACCGGCGGCCCCCGCGTCATCATTGCAGCTGACATGAAATCCCCGCCCATCGGGACCAAAGACATCTTCGTCAAAATGAATGCAGACCTTGTTCAACGTGCCCGTGGGTAATCCCAGCACGGCATCGGCTTTCCAGTCGGGCAAAACCGGATTAAACTCGATTTCTCCCGATGCAAGAATTCCGGTGGAAACCGTCAGCAGAACGCTACGCCCGTGTAAGGTTCCCTTGCTGGTCTCAACAGAAACTCCTTTGCTGGAATATATTACCCTTTCAACTCTGGTATTCAGCGAGACCGGGATATCAGCTCCCCAGGTGGCGACGAGATTGCCGTAGCCGTTCTGGATCGGAACATCTGAGCCGTCTTCAAAAGACGCCACTTCAACTGACGATATCTGATCGAGGTCCCGCGTGTAGGTTGCCGCCATGACATTCGCAAACGTCATGGCATATTTATTTTCCAGATCTATCAGGTCGGCAACTGCGACATCCTCGCCCTTATCTGCAGCGTTCAGAATAGTCTCATAACATTGATCATAAAACGAAGAGTAAGCGTCTCGCTCGGCTGGATTCAAAGCCTGACCCTTCTCATAAAAACATATTTTTTCACGCGCAAACATGTCGCCGAATTCCCGCCCAATCTTTATATCGAGTTGATCGGCAATAGCAACAAACGGATTATTTTCAGCCTGATGCAGATAACTACACCCCAGATCGAACCAGACACCGGGGGCAATTTCCTCGCTATAGGCCCGGCCACCGATTCGGTGCGATCCTTCGACAAGGGTGTAGCTCAAGCCGAGGTTTGCCAATTCCCTGGCTGCCGAAAGACCGGAAGCGCCAGCGCCTACAATGATTACGTCTGTTTCCGAGACCATCCGGTACTCCCGTCCTGGTTATCGAGATATGTTCGACGGGTAACGATATCCTGCTTGCGAGGATGTTGTCCAGGCAAATACAGCGAGGTGGTGCCTGACAAACTCCGCTAAAAGAACACTCCGCGCTGGTTGCAGCCGTGAGGTCGGAGCACGGCAAACTGCTAAGTTCAGGAGCCTCGGTTTCAGCCGTTGGTGCGACCGTAAAAGCCGAGGCTTTCCTCGTCGGAAAACATGCGGCCCGGAGTTTCATAATAGGTAAAGATCGTGATGACCCGAGGCAGGTCGCCCTTCGGCGGGGTGACGCGGTGCGCCGTGTCTACGCCCTTGAAGACATTCAGGTCTCCCGCACCGAGTTGTAACATCGACACCTCGGGATCGTCGCCGCGCAGCAGCCGCGCGATACCATCGTAGTTCGGATCGGTCACACTGCGCAGCGCGTGACGATACTGAAAATCGCCACCCTGCCGCGGCGCCTGCAACAGCAGCGTGGTGGTGAACTCTGAGCGATCGAAATGCCAGTTCAAACCTTCCCCCTCGTAGTAGCCAATGACGTTGGCGCAGGCTAGCGGATCCGCCATCGGGTACAACGCCGGCTTTTGCATCACCTGCGCCAGAAATTCGGCCAGCGCGGGCCACAGGTAAACCTCGAGCAAGGGCCCCGCGATCTGGTCGCCGCATAGCGTATGGTTGATGGTCTTGACCCTGGCAAGCGCCGGGTGGTCCGCCGCAACGTCAGTGATATTATCGTCGAAGTAGATATTGTGTTCGCGCGTGTGGTTGAATGACTCGTGCGCTATCTTGTCGAGCAGCCCGGGCAGCATGGCGTCGATCGCCGCGCGACGCATGAAACCCTCCAGGGTAAACATGCCGTTGCGTTCCAGGTCATCGATGCACTGTGCTACCAGCTTTTGCCCGGCGGCCGTACCGAGCCGATCCAGCGGGTAACGTTCGAGATCAATCAGCTTGTCCATGGCTGCTCAATATATGTCCCCTTGGTGGCGCTGACAAGCGATATCTAACAACAATATCAGGTAGGCGCGCCGCGATAGTAATGCCATAAAAACAGGCTGCCGGCAGAGCGATAAGGGGCCCAGGAGGCAACCACCTCGCGCGCCTGTTTTTCACCCAGCGGCTGGTCCAAACCCTTGAGTTTCTGCAGCGCGATTCGCAGGGCCAGGTCTCCGGCCGGGAATACATCGCTACGCTGCAGTGAAAACATCAGGTAGATTTCCGCACTCCAGACGCCAAAACCCTTGAGCGAGGTTATCATATCGATCACCGCCGCGTCTTCCATCTCCACTAGCCGTGCCGGATCGAACTCCTGGTTGACCATTGCCCGCGCCAGGCCCTCGACATATTCGACCTTACGCGCCGACAAACCCGCGGCGCGCAGCTTGCCCGGCGCCAGCTTCAGTACCCGGTCGGCTTCCATGACCGGCAACAGTTCACGCACGCGTCGCATGATGGCGGCCGCGGCCTCGGTCGAAATCTGCTGTGACACGATGGTCGAGAGAAAGGTTTCGAATCCCTGCTCCCGAATTCGCGGCGCCGGGTACCGAACCAGCCGCAAACCACGCTGCAGGTCGGAATCGCGTTGCGCTAGCGCATCGAGGTGACGTTTGATTTTCAACTGGTTCATGACGTTTGGAATTACTATATGACACCACCGATTTCCACTGTCTGTTTACAAGGCATTCACCGTGGCGTAATCGGCATCCATAAACTGGTTTTCTTCTTACACCATCCGATCTAGTATAACAATCCTGTTAATTGTCAGCCCGAGAGGAGCTTCGCATGGCCGCTTACTGGATTGCCCACGTGCACGTTACCGACCCCGACGGCTACGGCGAATACGCCAGGCGCGCGACCGGCGCCATCGAAGCGCATGGCGGCGAATTCCTGGCCCGCGCAAGCCGCACGGTATGGCTGGAAGGCAAGGAGCGCGAGCGTAACGTCGTGGTGCGCTTTCCGAGCCTCGAGGATGCCGAGACCTGCTACCGATCCGAAGCCTACCAGGAGGCGCTGTCTTTTGCGCAGGGTGCCGCCGAGCGCGACCTTTGCATTGTCGAAGGCAATTGATTGCCCCGCGTAACCATGCCGCTGTTAGCCCA
>JAACFA010000032.1 GCA_009937625.1 Gammaproteobacteria bacterium
TCATTGCCGTGGTCGGGCATGGCGGAGAACTGGTGCAGGCAGCGATGCAGGGGCAGGACCTCGATTTCGTCGAACAGCGCGAGCAGCTCGGCACCGGCCATGCGTTGCAGCAATGCCTCGATCACGTCAATCCCGGCAACGCGGTGCTGGTGCTGTTTGGCGATGTGCCGCTGATTCGCGCCGAAACCATGGCGTCGATGATCGAGCAGACCGGTGACGCCGCGGTTTGCATCCTGAGCTTCGAACCGCCGGATCCCTCCGGCTACGGGCGCGTGATCCGGCAACAGGATCGCGTGCAGGCCATCGTCGAACATAAGGACGCAACTTCCGAACAACGGGCGATCGGTGAATGTTTCTCCGGACTGATGCTAATCAGGGGCGACAGCCTGCCGCGGCTCGTCAGCGCGCTGGACAACGACAACGCCCAGCAGGAATACTATTTGACCGACGTCGTCGGCATCGCGGTCGCCGGCGGCGATGCGGTCGCCGCGGTGGTCTGTGCCGATCCCGACGAAGTCAATGGGGTAAATAACCAGCAGCAGCTCGCGGCGGTCGAAAGGCTGTATCGCGGTCGCCAGGTAGAGGCCCTGATGGAACTTGGCGTCAAGGTCTACGATCCGCTCCGAATCGACTTGCGCGGTGTCGTCGAGGTCGGCCGGGACGTGGAAATCGACGTCAACTGCGTGTTCGAGGGAACCGTCACGCTTGGCGATAACGTGCGCATTGGCGCCAATTGCATGATTCGCAATACCAGTATCGCAGCCGGCAGCGTGATCCAGCCGATGACGTCGATCGACGAGGCTGTAATCGGGCGCAACGTCAGCATCGGTCCGTTTGCGCGCATTCGGCCCGGTACCGGTTTGGCGGACGATGTCAGGATCGGAAATTTCGTCGAAACCAAGAAGTCGCAGATCGGCAGGGGTAGCAAGGTTAACCATTTGAGCTATGTCGGCGATACCGAGATGGGCAGCGACGTCAACATTGGCGCGGGCACGATTACCTGCAATTACGACGGGGTCAATAAATCGAAGACCGTTATCGAAGATGGCGTTTTCATCGGCTCGGATACGCAGCTGGTGGCACCGGTGCGGGTCGAACGCAACGCCACCATTGGCGCCGGTTCGACGATTACCAGGACCGCGCCGGCCGACAAACTGACGATCTCTCGCGCCAAACAGGTTACTATTGGCGGCTGGTCGAAACCGGTAAAGAAGGACAGTCAATAATGTGTGGAATTGTCGGCGCACTGGCGCATCGTGATGTCAGCTCGATTCTGCTCGAGGGTTTGTACCGTCTGGAATACCGTGGCTACGATTCCGCGGGCATCGCGCTGATCGATGACAATAAACTTGCCCGTTTCCGGGCGCTGGGCAAGGTGCGTGAGCTGGAAAGCAAGATCTCGGCCGATCAGCCCGGCCATATCGGGATCGCGCACACGCGCTGGGCTACCCACGGCGAACCCTCCGAGAGCAACGCGCACCCCCATATTTCGAGCGATCGGATCGCCGTGGTGCATAACGGCATCATCGAGAACTACAAGGGTATCCGTGAACGCCTGCTGCAGAACGGCTACGAGTTCAGTTCGGAAACCGATAGCGAAGTGGTTGCGCATTTGATCGACAGCTACTTCGAGGGCGATCTGTTCGCGGCCGTCAGGCAAGCCGTGGATGAGCTCGAGGGCGCGTTTGCGCTCGGCATCATCGCCGTCGACGATCCGCGCACCCTGGTCGCCTGCCGCCGCGGCAACCCGCTGGTGGTTGGCATCGGCATCAAGGAAAATTTTGTCGCCTCGGACGTCTCCGCGCTGCTGCCGGTGACCAATCGTTTCGTCTATCTCGAGGAAGGGGACTACGTTGTACTCAGCGGCAACGATTACCAGGTTTATGATGCCGCGGGCGTGGCGCGAGAGCCGGAGGAAAAAACCAGCGAGCAAACCGCCGATGCCGCGAGTAAGGGTGAGTATCGCCACTACATGCAAAAGGAAATCCACGAGCAGGGACGGGCGGTGGCGGAATGCCTCGAGGGCCGCATCAGTGATACGGCGGTGCTCGATAACGTGTTCGGATTCGGTGCCGCCGATATATTCGAGCGCGTTGAAAACATTCAAATAGTGGCCTGTGGCACCAGTTACATTGCCGGCATGGTCGCCAGGTACTGGATAGAGTCGCTGTTGGACCTGCCCTGCCAGGTCGAGGTCGCGAGCGAATTCCGTTACCGTAAATCGGTGGTGCAGAACAACACGCTGTTCGTGACGCTGTCGCAATCCGGTGAAACCGCCGACACCTTGTCGGCCTTACGCAGCCTGACTTCGGACCGCTATTGCGGCAAATTATGCATCTGCAACGTTCCCGAATCGTCGCTGGTGCGAGAATCCGACCTGGTGATGATGACGCGCGCCGGCCCCGAGATAGGCGTGGCTTCGACCAAGGCTTTCACCACGCAGCTGGTGGCGATGCTGATGCTGGTCGTTTCGCTGGCTCGCATCCAGCAACGACTCGACGAAACAACCACGCAAGCCATCGTCGGCGAGCTGAATTCGCTGCCACGGTTGATCGAGCAACTGATGCAGCTGGAACCGCAAATCGAAATTATCGCCGAGGATTTTGTCGACAAGCAGCACGCGTTGTTTCTTGGCCGCGGCGAACACTACCCGATTGCGATGGAGGGCGCGCTGAAGCTCAAGG
Organism: Gammaproteobacteria bacterium; assembly: GCA_009937625.1. Classification (GTDB taxonomy): domain Bacteria; phylum Pseudomonadota; class Gammaproteobacteria. The sequence goes on from JAACFA010000032.1 coordinate 2,685, forward strand.
AAATTTCTTATATCCATGCCGAGGCTTACCCGGCGGGCGAACTCAAGCACGGTCCGCTAGCGCTGGTCGACGCCGAAATGCCGGTGGTCGTCGTGGCGCCCAATGACGAGCTGCTGGAAAAACTGCATTCCAACATGCAGGAGGTCAAGGCGCGCGGCGGCAAACTCTATGTTTTCGCCCACCGCGGCGCACACCTTGAAGCCGACAGCGATGACGTTGTTATCGAAATGGACTGCGATCCCGACTACATCACGCCGATTCTGTCGGTTGTTCCGCTGCAGTTGTTCGCCTATCACGTTGCGGTTTTACGCGGAACCGACGTCGATCAACCGCGTAACCTGGCAAAATCGGTTACCGTCGAGTAATCGCCGCAAGTCGGAGACTTTTCCGGAGAGAAACATGAAATTACAGGGAATCAATCACCTCGCCTTCATCACCGACGACATGGTGACCACGATTCGCTTTTACCGTGATCTGCTGGGTATGCAGCTGAGCGCCGGTATCGGGCACGACGGCTACCGGCATTATTTCTTCCAGCTTGGCGACGGCCTGACGCATATTGCGTTTTTCGAGTATGACGGCGCTACCGTGATGAACCGAAAATTCCCCGGCGATCGAACCACTCTGCCCCTGGGCTTCGATCACGTTTCGTTCACGGTCGACTCGAGGGAAGCGCTGTTCGCGCTCAAGGATCGAATCGAGGCCGCCGGTATCGAGGTGGAAGGCGCGGTCGACCACGGCCTGTTCTGGTCGATCTACTTCTACGACCCGCACAATAACATTCCGCTGGAGGCGACCTGGCAATTCATGGATCTCGAGCAAACCCCGGCAATCAGCGAAGACGACCCGCTCGCAATCGCGGCCGAGGGCGCAGCTCCTCAGCCCGGCCACTGGCCGGCGGTGGAAACGCATACCCAGCCAGCAGGCATGCGGGCCCTGGTCGGTAACGGCAAGCCGATGCGCGATGATTTCCTGGCCAATGGCCTGGCGCGCTACAGCGATGGTGTGCCGCAGGATTTTCAGGACTCGCTGGCGAACGACGAAAGCTAGCGGCTAGCGCGGCGTGGCCTCAGTCCCGCGGGCGCGCCATCGAGAACAGTTGGTCCACAGAGGTATATTGCATGTAGCCAAGTCTCGCCAGCGGTTTGATCAGGGTCAGATCGACCAGGCCGTCGACCAGTACCTCGTCCCTGATATGCACCCCGAGCACCTTGCCGATAATCATCGTATTGATGCTGTCCTGTAGCGTACAGGGTAGCTCGATTTCCTGGAAGAATGCGCACTCGAGGTGAATCGGCGCTTCCCTGACCCGTGGCGGTTTGACCAGTTCCGATGCCTCGGTGGTCAGGCCGGCCAGTTCCAGTTCGTCGACTTCATGCGCCACGTCCGCGGTAGTCGCATTCATCGCGTCTTTCAGCGCCAGGGGCACCATGTTGACAACGAACTCGCCGCAAGACTTGATGTTGTAAAGTGTATCTTTTTCGCCGCCGTGCGCGTGGTAGCCGTTGAACGAAATCATTACCAGCGGCGGGTCGGAAGCCAGTGCGTTAAAAAAACTGTAGGGCGCCAGGTTGATCGCACCGTTCGGATGCATGGAGCTCACCCAGGCAATGGGTCGCGGTGCGACGCAACTCTTGAAGGGGTTGTGCGGCAGGCCGTGGGGTTCGCTGGTTTTGTAAAACACGGGCATTCATCCGTAAGCTAAAAGACGCAACCTAACACCTGGCTTGCCTCGCAGTAAACCACCTTGTGCGAGTTTTCGATGCCCGGACAGGCGGACTGGCATCGATCGCCGTAGCTGGCACTGTCATAAAAAAACCCCGCCGAGGCGGGGTTGAAAAGAGGCTAAAGTCGGAATCGCCCGGTCGGGCTATTCCGGGGTGAACTAGCGTTGTGCGATCAGCCGGTCCATGCGTTCCAGGTCGTTGATGACACCCCAGGTGCCGCCGGCCTGGTAAACCCGTTTTTCCCACAGGTCGAGGCGCTTCAGGTAATCCCGCGGATCGATGTTATCGCTGCGCAGTTTGGTGACGTTGAGCGCGACCACGTGGATATCGGGCAGCGAGATCGGGAAATCCCGTATATGCCCCTTCTGCAGGTCTTCCTCGAGATCGGAAAAGATCAGCACGTAGCGCTCGCCGGCGCCGGTCTCCTCGAGATATTCGCTGGCCTGCAGCATGCCACCGGTAATGTCGGTGTGGCGGCTACCGCGTTTGGTGTTGTTGACGAACTCGTCGATCTTGTCCTTGAACATGCGCTTTTGCTGGTTCGCGGTGCTTGGACGATCGTCGAAGGTAACCTTCGCGATGATATCCTTTTCGCTGAAGCTGCCGCTATCGATACGTGCGATTGCGATCGAGTCGCCGCTGTCCAGCGTCGCCAGCAAGTAGTTCATGATCTTTTGTGCCTTGTCCATTTCCGCGGTGTAGGTACCCGAGGTGTCCAGCAGCAGGTAAACCGCACGTGCGTTGGATCGGGGTTCGCTACAGGCCGCGAGGCCGAGGCATAACACGGTTGAAAGGATTAGTTTCTTCATGATTGCTCCCTCATGTAAACCTTAGTTTTAGCCAATTCCGCCCTGACGGGTTCAGATTCGCCTGTCTCTGGCTTGTCTGCCTTGCGCCCGATGCTGCTCGTAACCAGGCGTTCGATACCGAGCGGCAGCATGATGAACAGGTCGTACAGGTTCACCAGCATCCTGGCCACTTGACGGGCGGTACCGCCGATCAGGCGTGCCGTGAAAGCCAGCGCGTGGATCACGCTCAGGGCGATCGCGCCGAGCACGGTGCGCAACGAGTGGATGAATGATTCCAGCGGAATCGCGACGAAGGCGAGCGCAAACGGCAGGATGAAACCCAGCACCATTTGCCCGATTGACGGGATCCAGCGGAAGGAAGCCTCGACCACGGTACCGCCGGCCAGCGACTGCGTCAGCGCCTCGCGATCGAGGGCGAGCAGGTCGCGCATGTAGGCCAGCGAGGCTTCGACCGTGGCGAGGATCGCGAGGATGCTGAAGGTGATGACGACCATGCGCTTGCGCATCTTGTCGTCCATCGAGCCGATGATCGGGAACAGGTTCGTGATACGCAGCGATTCCATCAGGAACAGGCCCATCGCGATTTCGACCATGATGATGACCAGTGCCGCGATATCCGACGTTTTCATCGGGCCGATATAGCTGGCGCCGCCGACCATTTCCGACATCGGCAGGGCGATCAGCTGGAAGTTGATCAGGCCGCCGAAGACGGCAATCACGAGTACCAGCGTGGAGATAAAGAACTGCGTCAGCGAAGAAGAAGACAGCGTGCGTGCCGCGGTATCCTCTCCGTTGCGGATCGCCTCGTAGGACTTCATCTGCTTGTCGATTTCGATTGAGCGCTCTTCCAGGCCGTCGATGGTCTCCTTGACGCGGGTCAGCGATTGGCCCAGATTACGCCATTGCGGTTGCATCGCACCCAGCAGTTTGTGGCGTTCCAGCGTTGACTTGCGGTACGCCTTCTGGGTCTCCTGGTGTGCGTCTTCCAGCGTCTTGCCGATATTGTCGAGAATACTGCACACGGTGGCGTCGCCGGTACGCGGAATGCTGGCGATCGAATCGACCGCTTCCAGCCATGCCGGTGGCAGCGGTGGCGCATCGGTGGCGGCCTGGTAGTCTTCCTCGATCTTGTCGATGGTATCCGAGATCTGGCGGTGCAGCGCGGGGTAAGCGCTGAGGTCGCGCGTCACGACCGCGTTGACGCGATGAAATTCGCGTTCGATCGCGCGTTCGCTGGCGTCCTGGCCCATCGCCATAACCACCTCTTTATTGCGGCGCTGCAGGCTGGCCTCGAGACGTCGTAACGACGCGGCGAACAGGCGGCAGGCGGCGTAGATGGCACGACCGGTGGAATAAATCAGCTGGTGTGCCGGGTTGCGTCCCAGGTAGGCGACGAACACCAGGATTGCGAGCCAGATGGTCGCCGATATCCCGGGCTGGTTTGACCAGACGGTCAGTATTTCGTTAAACATGGTTTTATCCTCGTTTCCTTTGAAGTTGTATGAAATTTAGGGGGGCGCTGTGAAAAATCGGTGAAAAACCGGGGAAACGGACTAAAATTTTCTGCAAATACCTGTTTTGTTTAGAAATATTTCACATTCTTGGGTGCTGCGCTGCAGTCCCTGAAAGCCCCGGTATACTTGGAAACTATGCTTAATAAAACTCCCGGATCGCTCTGATGGCCTCTATTTTCTGGGTTGAGGATCAGTCGCACTGGATCAAGAAATTTTCCCCGGTGCTGGAGCGGGAAGACTTCGACGGCAAGCCGAATTCGTTGACGATACTGAATTTCGCCGAGGCCGCGCGGCAAAAAATAGCGCTCACCGACAAGGAGTCCCCGCCCGACGTGGCGCTGCTGGATGCGCGCATGAACGGTAACGATCAGGCCGGCTTCAAGGTTTCCACCGCGCTGCGCAAGAAATGGCCGAACCTGCCCATTATCTACCTGTCGGAACACAGCGGCACCGAAATCGAGCGCGATGCGCTGCAACAGTTCGCCGCCACCGATTTCATCGCCAAGCATCAACATAACGTCGAGCAGGTACTGTGTTGGCGCATCAAGGCGGTGTTGCGCCAGGTATCGCTCGATTCCGACCTCTCCGCCACCGTCAACGTCGTTAATAGCGGCGAGCTGACGATCGACCTGAATACCTGGAACGTCTACTGGAAAGGACAGCGGCTGATGAATCCAAGCAACGCCCGACGGCCGCTGGCGCCCACTCCACGCAAGCTGCTGCGTGAACTGGTGCAGTCTTCACCGCGCCCGCTAACCGCGGGACAGATTGCCGAGCGGCTCGATCTCGACCCGGAGAAATTTTCCTACGCCAGCTATCGTCAACATATCAAGACCCTGCGTCGCGCCTTCGACGCGGTCGAAGCCGGTGAGGGTCACTTCACCGAATTGTGCGGCCAGGGTGAGGGTATTGTCACTTTCGGCGACGAGGGCGCATATCTGTGGAGCCCGCCCGGCGGCAAATCGAAATGAAACCGGCGCGCGTCCCCTACCCCTGGCTCAGCACCCTGGGCGCAATAACTTTTGTCGCCTGGCAGTTAGCGCTGATCAACGCGGCGTTGTTACCTCTCGAGCGGCTCCCTGCCCCGTTACCGGGTAACGAGCATATTCTGGCCGCGGCCGGGCTGCTGCTGCTACTGGTTATTTTCGATATCTGGCGTTTCGTCAAGGCGAGCCGGCGCTGTCGCGATCAACTGCGGCAGTACCAGGCCCGGATCAGCGAGCTGTTCGATAGCAAACGCGAGCTCGGTACTCGCGCGCGCACCTATTCGGACCATGCCGACAAGCTGAAAATGTTTATCAGCGAGCGTTTGCTGGAAACCATCGAGTACGATGAAAAATTTCTGCATTTCAAGAACATTGCCTCGGAAGTACGCCACAACGGTGTGATCAGTTACGACAAGGCGCAAACCGCTCTTGGAAATGCGCTGCAAATCTGCGATGCCAGTGACCGACAGCAGTATCGTGAAGCGGCCGACGGACTGCTCTACCTGTGGGATTTGCTGGACCTGTCGACCACCGACAATATTGCGCTGCACGTCGCCAACCAGATCTACGATTGCGAGGAGCACTACTTCCAGGCGCAGCTCAACGAAGATGTCGAACCGGCGCCGTTCGAACCCACTTTCCTGATGAGTCACGCGCTGCGGCGCGCGCTGTTGCCGATTACCGAGAATCCCGATGCGCTCGGTCTGAACCAGGAATGGCCCCGCCGCGGGAGCTATGCCGACGACAAGTTCAGTATCCAGCTGCGTACCGACAGTGAAATGCTGGGTAACGAAAATCACATGGTGTTGCTGATCGAGAACCTGATCAACAACGCGCTGTTTTACTCGCAACAAAAGCAGCACCGCAACCGTTACAGCCGGGTCGCGGTTACACTGGCGCTGCGCGGGGGCGACGTCGAATTTCGGGTTTATAACCGCGGACCTCGCATCAAGGAAGACGAAAAAGACAAAATCTACCAGCTCGGATTTTCGTCGCGGCGCATTCGCGAACACCACGGCAAGGGATTGGGATTGTATTTTGTCAATGAAATCACCAAGGGTTTCGAGGGTTCGATAGGATTCGACAATATCGATAATCGCGAAGGTCGATTTGCGCTCAGCGTCAGACTCACCAATGGCGAGGTGTGCCAGCACGAGTTCGATATCGTCATCGTCAACGGGCGCCCGATGTGCCGGGTCGGGGATGCGAAAGACGCGGCAGGCAAGCGCCAGGAATGGTCTTACGACGCCCCGATTACCAGTATCGAGGCCAGCCCGCAGTCGAGCAGAAAGCCACAGTTGATTTCAGGCCTGGTGCCGGGTGAGGACAGTGTCCATCTCGATGTCGCCGATCCGCAGTTGGCGCGCTGGGTGCTCGAAGTCAGGAACCGCAAACGTTCTGCAAAACTGCTGTTCTCGCCGCTGGACGTGCGTGGCGTCGAGTTCGTCGCGTGCTTCGCGACCGCTAAATCCCGACTGGATAATCAGGATTAAGGCCACCATAATTGGCCGCATGAACGAAGCTATCTACTGGTCCGCCAGCCGCATCGCACGCGAGATTCGTAGTGCGAGACTCGGCTGTCGACAAATCGTCGAAGCCTGCCTCGAACGTATCGAACAGGTCAATCCTCGGATCAACGCGGTAGTGCAACTGGCCAGCGCACGCGCGCTGCGGGAGGCCGACGACCTCGACCGGATGGCCGCCCATGAACAATTCAGGGGTCCGCTGCACGGGGTACCGATCACGATCAAGGATTCGCTCGATACCGAGGGAATAGTGACTACCGGGGGCACTCTCGGGCGCAAGGATTACCTGCCTGACCAGGACGCACCGGTGGTGGCGCGCCTGCGCGCCGCGGGCGCGGTGCTACTCGGCAAGACCAATACCCCGGAACTGACTTTCAGCGGCGAAACCAATAACCTGATTTATGGTCGCACCAACAATCCCTACGACCTGCAACGCAGCCCCGGCGGCAGTAGCGGTGGATCCGCCGCGATCGTTGCCTGCGGCGGCGCCGCGCTCGATCTCGGATCTGACACCGGTGGCAGCATTCGCGAACCTGCGCATCTCTGCGGCATCGCCGGAATCAAGCCCACCTCGGGCCGCACTCCGCGTAGCGGGCATATCGTGCCCTGGGGTGGCGGCGCGCTGGATTCGCTGACCCAGATCGGGCCAATGGCGCGTTACGTGGAAGACCTTAGCCTGGCCCTGCCGTTGATCTGCGGCCCGGACGGGCGTGACCCGGCGGTGGTGCCGGTGCCGCTGGGCGATCCGCAGGCGGTCGACACTTCGCAGCTGCGGATCGCCTGGTTTGCCGATAACGGCATCGTCAGCCCGGTAGACGATATTCAGCGTGTCGTTATTGCCACCGCGAAAGCGCTGCGGTCAAAAGGTTTTAACCTCGAACAGAAGTTGCTACCGCAAACGCGCGAGCTGGTGAATCTCACCACCGAGTTTCGCGAAGCTACTAACGCCGGCTATATTATGCGTCTACTTCGGCGTTACGGCACTGAGCAGCCCGGGGAGGAGCTGCGGGGCTACCTGACCGAGCAGGGGGTTGCCAACGCTAATCACCTCGATCCGGCGCTACTCGAAGCCATCGACGATGCCCGCAGTAGGGCGCTTGGCTTCTTTGCGGATTACGACGCCATTCTGTGCCCGGCTTCGTTTGCCATCGCGCGGCCGCACCAGGCCTCGCATAACGATAGCTTCGACGACTGGGGCTATATCCAGATTCAAAACCTGCTTGGTTGGCCGGGTGTATCGGTACGTGCCGGCAGCAGTGCCGAGGGTTTACCGGTGGGTGTGCAGGTGGTTGCCGCTCCATGGCGAGAAGACGTCGCGCTGGCGCTGGCGCAACAGGTAGAAACGCTTATGGGTGGCTTTCAGCCGCCGCCACTATAGTCAGCGGATTACCGTCGGCAGACTAGAGAGTCGCGCGCCACCGCTGTCGGCTGCGCCCGGGGTTTTACGCTCGTCGATCAGGCTCGATATGCGTAGAAACCTGAAATCCAGATTTGCTGCGACCAGGCTTTCCCGCAGTACCTCGAGCGTATTCGGATAAGGGTGCCCGATGGCGATTGCCGAGCCGCGTTCCCGCGCCTGGGTCAACCAGATATTGTACTGTAGCCGTATCGATTCCGGGTTGGTTTCATTGTCGAGGAAAATGTCGCGCGTCGCCGATTTCAGGCCCGAAACCAGCGCCTGGGCGTGAGCAACGCTGCGCGGCGAGGTGCGGCTGTCGAGAAAATAGAGGCTTCGATTGTAACTGCGGATGCTGTCCATCACCGGACGCATGAAGAAATCGTACTCGGTCAAGTGGCTGCCCATGTGATTGTTGACGCCGCGGATGAACGGAACTTCCGCCAGCAGCGAATGCACGTTCGCCAATAGTTGGTCTTCGTCCATCGTTTCATTGAGGGCGTTGGGTTCGTGTGCCGCCCTGGAGCTGATCGACTGCATCGGTAAATGCAGGATGACTTCCTTGTTTTTATGGTGAGCATGCTGCGCCAGGCGTCGGCTGTAGGCCGCGCCCGGCAGAATTGCGTAGGTGTGGTCGCCTTCGAGATCGATGGCGGCCAGGCCGTTTTCCAGTGAGTAACCGAGGTCGTCGATGACCAGCGATAAAACTGGTCGCTGATCAGCTGCAACGCCCGGGCTTAATGCGCACGCAAGCAGGATCAGCCAGTATCGAATCATCGAGCCGCGTGGTTAGCCGTTGCTGATTTCGCCGAGAATCGTCAGGCCCTTGAGCAGGTTGAGCGCCTCGAACAGCTGGAAATCGGATCTCGCCAGCGCTTCGCTGTCGGTTTCCTCGTCCGTGGCGCTGCTGCTGTCGCCGTCGCCGTTAGGATTGCTCAGGCGACCCTCGAGATCGCTCTCGGAATAGGTTTCGCGGGCCTTTTCGTCCTTTTCCGATATCCGCAGCGTGGACTGCTTGATATCGGGTTCGATGCCCGTGGCCTGGATCGAACGCCCATTCGGCGTGAAGTAGCGCGCGGTGGTCAGCTTGACCGCCGAGCCGTTACGTAATTCCTGGATCGTTTGCACCGAACCCTTGCCGAACGACTTGGTGCCCATGATGATGCCGCGCTTGTGATCCTGTATCGCTCCGGCGACGATTTCGGAAGCCGAAGCCGAACCGCCGTTGATCAACACCACGAGCGGCGCACCGTTCAGGCTGTCTCCCGGGGTCGCCAGGTAGCGGTGGCTGGAATCGTCGAGCCGGCCCTCGGTATAAACGATCAGGCCGTCGTCGATAAACGCGTCAGATACGCCAACCGCGCCGTTCAATACGCCGCCAGGATTATTTCGCAGATCGAGGACCATACCCTTAAGGCTTTCTTCCTTTTGCAGATCCGAAATCGCCTTCAGCAAATCGGTAGTGGTGCGCGACTGGAAATTGGTGATGCGAACATAGCCGTAGCCCGGCTCGAGCATGCGGTTCTTGACGCTTTTGACGCGAATGATTTCGCGCGTGATCTTGATCACCAGCGGTTTGGGTTCGCCCTCGCGTACGATGGTCAGGTCGATATCGGTGTTGGGCTTGCCGCGCATGATCTTGACCGCCTCGTTCAGGGTCATGCCCTTGACCGACTTCTCGTCCAGCTTGATGATTAAATCACTGGCCTGGATGCCGGCGCGGGATGCCGGGGTATCGTCGATAGGGGATATGACCTTGACGAAGCCGTTCTCCATGCCGACCTCGATGCCCAGGCCGCCGAACTGGCCGGTAGTGCCGATTTTTAAATCGCTGAATTCGGAGGTATTGAGGAAGGCGGAATGCGGATCCAGCCCGCTGAGCATGCCGCGGATTGCGTCTTCGATTAATTTCCTGTCGTCGACGGTTTCGACGTAGTCCGATTTAACCTTGGAAAAGACTTCGGTAAAGGCCTGCAAATCCTCGAACGGGATTTGTTGGTTCTCGTCTTTTAATGCGTAAACACTGTGACCTACCGCCAGTGATAGTCCAAGCAATGCTCCACTCAGAAACCAGGTGGAAGTTCGCAGATTTTGTAGCATTCGTTTCTCCGGTAATGCGAGCTGGCTATAAGCCTGATTGAATATTGTAGACCAGTTTAAGGCCTTAAAAGTCGGAAACAGTTCAAAAGATTGGTCCGAGAACGCAAAATTCTACGGGAAACTGCAAAATTTTACAGTTTTTATCAAATCGTGAGGTTAGCCAGAGGCAAAACTATTGCTGGATTTACACCAGTTAGTGGGATTCTGTGGCTTGCCTTTTCTGCGGATTTCGAAGTACAACCCCGGATTTTTCTGCCCGCCGCTGCTGCCGATGCTGCCGATAACCTCACCCGCTTCTACCCATTCACCAGCCGTTTTGAACAGCGCCTCGTTGTGGCCATAAAGCGACAGGTAAGAATTGCCGTGATCGATGATGATCAGGTTGCCCATGCCCCGCAGCCAGTCGGCGAAGGCGATGCGGCCGTGAAATATCGCCTGCACGTGCTGGCCCTCGGGCGCCTCGATCATGACGCCTTGCCAGCGCAGGTTCGACAGGGGCTTGTTGCGGCCAAACAAGCGGCGCAGCTTGCCCTTGACCGGCCAGGCCAGTTTGCCTTTCAGTTCGGCAAATGCCCGCTGCGAAATTTCGCTTTCGGGGGCGTCGACAAAGATTTCCTCGATCGATTTGATCAATTCCTGTAATTGTTTGGCCTCGCCCTCGAGTCGTGACAGGCTACCCCCCTGCTGTTTCAGCTGCTTGTCCAGTGAAGCGATGATCGACTTGCGCTTACCCAGATCCTGTTTGAGCTCCTTCTTCTGCTGATTCAGAGCCTGCTGGCTTTGTTCCAGGTCCTTGCGGGCTTGCTGGATCAGCTGCTCGGTCTCTAGAATCTTGTCGATGTTGTGCTGTACGTCGTTAATCAGGTCGACGCGCGCGTTGGAGAAGTACTGGTAGTAGACCAGGCTGCGCTGCAGCGATTGCGGGTCCTGCTGCGAGAATAGCAGCTTCACCTTCTCCTGGCGGCCAAGCGTAAATGCGGCGTAGACCTGCTCGGCCAGGTAGTCGGTTTCCTGGCTCAGTTTTCGCTGATGCTCGAGGCGGGTCTCGCGCAGGGTCGTGAGTTCCTTTTTTTTAACGGTAATCTTCTTGCCGATGCTGCGAATTTCCTGGTTCAGTTTTCCGATTTTGCCTTCGATCGATTTCAACTGCTTGATATATTGCGATTTGCTGTCTTCCTTGACGTCGATCGACTGCTTGAGCTTTTCGATCTTACGCAGGACCGTTTTAAGTTCTTTTTCCTTTACCGTCTTATTTTGCGCCAGTAGCGGCGGTGCTGCTACCAGGCACGCGACTATCGCGCCAACAAACAGTTTACCGAGTCGCGTTGTGGACATTGGGTAGGGTTTTATTCATAATCATCGCCTAATATTAACGTTTGGTAATACACTTAAGCAAATGAAAACTGAAACGCCGGGAATGGTAGACGGCGAACAGCTGCTGGCGCATGCCGCCGATATCGAGATTGCCTCGCGCTCGCTCAAGGCCATGTCCCATCCACTGCGCCTGAAAATTCTGTGTACTCTCGGCAGCGGTGAAGCCTGCGTGCAGGGCATCGTCGATAATGTAGGCACCTCGCAAAGTAATATCTCACAACACCTCGCGATTTTGCGCGATAAAGGTATACTGTCGTCCCGCAAGGACGCGAACAAGGTATATTATCGCGTCGGTGATGAGCGTACCCTGCGTTTGATTGGGATGATGCAGGAAGTGTTCTGTTCCACCGGCTAAAACTCTTTAAAAGACCCCTTTTTCTCGATTTATGCTGGCTCAAATTTCTGAATTTGCGGTGAATCATCCGTATCTGGTGATTGCGTTCGTGGTGTTACTGGCGTTGACTTTTTTCAACGAAATGAAAATTGCCACGCAGCGCTTTGCCAGCCTGACTCCGGCGGCCGCGGTGCAGTTGATGAATAACGAAGACGTGGTCGTGGTCGATGTGCGTGAACCTTCTGAAACGGTCGGTGGCAAGATTGCCAAGGCAATCCAGATCCCGGTCGGGGCTTTGGCGAAACGCATCGACGAGCTGGAAAAACACAAGAACAAAACCCTGCTGGTTTATTGCAAAACCGGCGCGCGTTCCGGCACGGCCTGCAAGGAGCTCGGCAAACAGGGTTTTGAAAAGGTATTCAGTTTGAACGGCGGCATACTGGCGTGGCAAGACGCGCACTTACCCATTAGCAAAAAGTAAAAACCAAAAACCTATGAGCGAAGAACAGGAAATCAAGAAGCAGTTTGCGATTCAGAAACTGTACGTGAAAGATGCGTCGTTCGAATCCCCGGCAACGCCGGAATCCTTTAGTTTCGAACAATGGAAACCAAAAATCGATCTTAATCTGACCAATAAGCAGCGCCACGTCGAGGGTGACCTGTACGAAGCGGTGCTCTGTGTCACCGCGACCGTAACCCACCAGGACAGCACGGCGTTTCTGGTCGAGGTTCACCAGGCGGGACTGGTAACGATTGCGGGTTTCGACGATGAAGAGAAAAAGTACCTGCTGGGTAGCCAGTGCATGTCGGTCCTGTTTCCCTACCTGCGGGAAGTTGTCTCCGACCTGTCGACACGCGGCGGTTTTCCTCCTCTTATTCTGTCACCGGTAAATTTCGATGCCCTGTATCATCAGCATATGCAGCAGCAACAGGCTGAACAGGAAGCGGCCGGGGTTGAGCATTAGGCCTGGCAGTGACTGAAACCGTTGCGGTGCTGGGCGCAGGTTCCTGGGGAACCGCGTTGGCGATTCAACTGGCCCGCAATGACCTGCAGGTCAAGCTCTGGGGCCACGACGAAGACCATATCGAAAGGCTGCGAGAGCTGCGCGAGAATTCCGATTACCTCCCCGGGTTCGTACTGGCTGACAATATCGAACCGGTGGCTGATCTGGCAACCGCGGTTAGCAATACGCCATACCTGCTAGTCGCGATCCCGAGCAAGGGTTTCAGGAGTTTGTTGCAACGACTGAAGCCGATAATCGACGCGGACCGAATTCTGTTCTGGGCCAGCAAGGGTTTCGAAATCGATACCGGCAAGCTGCTGCACGAAGTCCTGATCGAGGAATTGCCGCTGCGACATTATGGCGTGGTGTCGGGTCCAACCTTCGCTACCGAGGTGGCGCGAGGCACGCCGGCGGCTATCGCCTGCGCCGGTAACGACCCGCAATCAACCGCGACTTTCGCCGGCCTGCTGCGCGGTCATCATTTTCGAGCCTATACCAGCGAGGATATCGTCGGCGTCGAACTCGGCGGTGCGCTCAAGAACGTGCTGGCGATAGCGGTCGGAATATCCGATGGGCTCGGATTTGGCGCCAATACCCGCGCCGCGCTGATGACGCGCGGGCTTTCCGAAATCATGCATCTCGGGACCAGCCTGGGCGCCGAGCGCGAGACCCTGATGGGGCTTGCCGGGCTTGGCGATATCATATTGACCTGTACCGACGATCAAAGCCGCAACCGCCGTTTCGGACTCGCCATCGGCAAAGGCAGGAGTATTTCTCAGGCCGAAATCGAGGTCGGGCAAACCGTCGAAGGCCTGCGCGCGGCCAAGGCTATCTATCATAAATCGAAGAATCTCGGACTTGAACTGCCGATTATGGCCGAGGTTTATCACGTGCTGTACGACAACAAGAATCCGCAGGATGCCGTGCGTGATCTGGAAAGTCGGCCCCAGGGCCACGAGTAGAGTCGTTATCAGCCAAACCCCTGCTGGCGCCAGGCTTCGTAGACGACAATAGCGACTGCGTTCGACAGGTTAAGGCTGCGCGACGTGCTCGCCATCGGAATGCGTAATTTGTGGTCACCATCCAGTGAATTCAGGATTTCGGCGGGCAGGCCGCGGCTTTCCGGACCAAACATCAGCGCATCTCCAGGGCTGAAAACGGCATCGCTGTAGGTTTTCGTGGCTTTCGTCGTAAAAGCATATAAGTTATTGAATTCTTTATTTTTTATAAAATCATCCAGGCTGCGGTAGCGACTAGTTTCGGCCCATTCCCGGTAGTCCAGCCCGGCGCGGCGCAACTGCTTGTCCTCGAGCTCGAATCCCAACGGTTCAATCAAATGCAGCCGGCAACCGGTGTTTGCCGCGAGCCGCATGATATTGCCGGTGTTGGGCGGAATTTCGGGTTCGAAGAGGACAATGTTCATCATATCGAGATTAATTTTAGCTAATAACTTGAAATAACCCCATCTTGGGTTATTTATAGTAATGACAATAAGTTATATCGATTATCTTAAGCAATATCTAGGATTAAAATTGCATATCGAAGGAGATTTTTCACCTTTCGCGTCAAGACGCGAAAGGTTTCTGGTTGCGAGCAAGGCGGTGATATCTGGTCTGGCTCGCAACTTGCGTAAGACTGGGCAGGATTGCGGATGATTGCATCAGTCAAATAAAACGCTCGGAGTAAAAGCGTGGGTTTGTTTTCGGCAGCAAAACAAAAAGATTCTCGGATAGGGGTGGATTTCCTGCCCCAGGGCGTCGCTGTCGCGCAAGTGCAGCCCGGCAAGAATGAGCCCAGACGCATCTTGCGCAGCGAGTTTGTTGCGGTCGACGGGCAGGACGCCCAGGTCGAGGCGCTGAAGGATTGGGTGCAGCGCAACAGTTTGCAAAAACCCCCCCTGCGTGTGCCTGGTTGCAAATGACGATTTCGATGTTTACCAGGTGGAAAGGCCTGAAGTCGAAAACTCCGAAATGATCCAGGCGCTAAGCTGGAAGATAAAGGATTTGATCAACTATGACGTGAGTCACGCGGTTGTCGACAGTTACCCGATGCTGGAGTCGAACCGTAAAAACGAGACGCAGGTTGGCGCGGTAACCACTATCGAACTGGACGATCCGGAAAAAATGTTCCAGCTGATGAACCAGTTGATTTACCAGGATTCGAAGCTGAAGTTGCTGAGTCTCAACAGGCGCGAGGTCAAGGCCGCGCTGCCCCCGCTGGATCCGGAGCAACTGGACGAAGAGCCCGGAATATATCGTCAAGTGCTCGAGCTTCGGCTCGCCGGCAAGTATCTCGACATTCTCAGGTACATGCAGTCTACGGCAGCGCTGGACTGGAAACTGCTGTGGTACGAGATCAAAATAGTCAGCGACGAGTATCCGCGAATCGTCGTCAAGGTGGTCATGTCGACCCGCAAGGAATGGGTGGGAGTCTAGATGCGCAGAATGATTAGCCTGTACGTCTTTGTAGTGGTGTTGTTGACGCTCGGATTCATTGGTGTCGGCAGAATCGCCTCGGCCCAGGAGTTGCGCGACCCGATGCAGCCACCGCCGTTCGCATTGCAGATATTTCGGCAGGCCAGGTTAGCGCAGCCGCCAAAAAGCGATAAGCCGCGAACAACTCGACCCAGGCCGCGTTTGCCGGTTTCGATATCGAGGTGCAATGCGGCCAAACCACGCACGACGAAGGCGGCACCACGATCGATACTTTCAGTTTGATCGCGATCGCCAGCAGCGGCAGTTTCGGCTCACTCGATTACGTGCAGCGCCGGATCCACGCCTGCGTTTCTCTCGATCCGCCGTGATCCCGAATTCCTGGCGCAAAAAAGGGTTTTACAAAACCTTGAAGCATTTAACAGAGTTGTCGGCGTTTCGGCGATACACTTTTTTCGATCGAACATGCCTATAGAAATTTTCTTTATATTTCAGATAGTTTCAAATCAATATTAAAGTATGATTTGAGTTGTTGAAATATAGACACTATACTAA
>JAACFA010000211.1 GCA_009937625.1 Gammaproteobacteria bacterium
GGCGCCACCTCGTAAACCAGCTCGATATAACGCGGATCGTGCGCCGCGAGTAATTGTTCACGAGCCACTTTCGGCGCCTCGTGACGGCTGATCTCTGCGTCCAGCCCGCTGTCAACCAACCGCTCCTCGATGGCGTCGAGCCGCGCCGGCTGTTCCGGATGCGAGGCACCCATTTCATGCAGCCTGCAAGTGGCATTCGATATTATTCCCAGTGTCATTTGATCCCGTCTCAGCCTTCTGTGTTGAAATTTTCCAGCGGAGGACGGGAAGTATAAACCTTAAACCTGGCACGGAGTAGTCATGGCCAGGGCTCCCTCGGCCTGCAGGTTTACGACAACCACGCGAACACCTTGTCACGCCCGCTTAACACGACCGTCACCTGGCAGCTTTTGTTCTTTTCGTCTCCAGCACCTTCGACGTTAGCCAGGCGGATCAGCACGGATTCGACCTGGCTCGTGAAGGTGCCCAGTTCGAACGCGGCACAACACTCGGCGAACTGGCTCAACTCTGTGCCCGCAATGAAGCCATCGGCCTTTAGTTCAATCTTCATAGTGTTCTCCTCGCATATTCTTGATCTTGAAAGTCCGGGTATCATATGGCCGGTCACTCTGAATAAAAATACGAATTATTCAAAGTATATCTTCGAATTTTTCGAATAGTTTTTAGTGGAGGGGAGCCTCGCTGATGGTTAAAGATCGTCGATGTGCTGTAAACACCATTTGGCCCGGACCAGCGTTTCGTCCCGGGTTTCCGGGCTCTGCCGGTCCCAGTTTCGATAAATCATGCCAATGCGCGGATTGGCGCCGAACCGGTCGCGGTGGCGGATCATGAAGTCCCAGTAGAGGCTGTTGAACGGGCAGGCCGAATCGGTGGCTTTTTGTTTGACGTCGTAGTGGCAGTGTTTGCAGTAATCGCTCATCTTGTTGATATAGTTACCGCTGGCGTTGTAGGGTTTCGAGGCGATCAGGCCGCCATCGGCGAACTGGCTCATGCCGCGGGTATTGGGCATCTCTACCCATTCGATGGCGTCGACGTATACGCCGAGATACCAGGCGTCGACCTGTGCCGGATCGATACCCGCGATCAGGCAGAAATTTCCGGTAATCATGAGTCGTTGAATGTGGTGTGCATAACTGTAATCCAGCGACTGCTCGAGTGCCTGCTGCATGCATTTCATCCGGGTCGAGCCATCCCAGAAGTAGCCGGGCAGGTCACGAGTAGCACCGAGCTCGTTGAGCTCGGAATAGGCCGGCATGTTGATCCAGTAAACCGCGCGCACGTATTCTCGCCAGCCGATAATCTGGCGGACGAAGCCCTCGATCTGCGCGATTGAAATTTGGTTTTTATCATCGTCGAAAGAGGCGATCGCCGCCTCGATTACCTCGCCGGGATGCAGGATCTTGCAGTTCATGGCGAACGACAATCGCGAATGGTAGAGGCTCCATCGATGTTCGTGCTGGCAGGTCATAGCGTCCTGAAAGCGGCCGAATCGTGGTAAACAGGACTGGCAAAAGAAGTCCAGTAAGGCGAGCGCCTGGGGTCGATCTACCGGCCATAGCAACGAAGAACTGCGCTCGCCGAAATGATCGATATCGTGCTCATCGATGCGCTGCAGGATGGTGCCGACGTCGTTGTCGAAAACCATTGGCTCTGGGAGTTCCTGTAAATCAGCGGGCTTGAGCTTCTCGCGATTAGCATCGTCGTAGTTCCATTTGCCTCCGAGCGGCTTGTCCGCATCCATCAGCAGGTTCAGGCGTCGGCGCATCTTGCGATAAAACGATTCCATGCGATTGTGTTTACCGGGAGTGATAAGTCGTTCGAACTCGGTCTCTGGTAAGAGAAAGTGTTCGCTGTCGAACGCCCTGGCCTGCACCGATTGCGGCAACTCCATGCGGCGCAGCTGCTGGCGCAGGCGATACTCGTCGGGGAGCTGGTATTCGAAACGGGTTACGCCGTACTGGCGGCAGATCGATTCGATCAGGTCAGGCAAGCTATCGAAACCGCAAGTGTCGTCAAGGGACAGGTAGACGACTCGATGTCCATTGGCCGCGATGCTGGCGGCGAAGGCTTTCATGGCGGCAAAGAAAGCGCATAGCTTCTGAATATGGTGCCGCACGTAAGTCGCTTCCTGGTGCAGCTCGGCAAGCAGGTACAGAACACTGGCATCTTGTTGTTCGAACCAGCTGTGCTGCAGATTTAGCTGGTCACCGAGAACCAGTCGTAGAGTGTGATAGGAGTTGTCGCTGTTGATATGAGTCATCGAGAGTCCGGTTTCGGTTACGGATACTGCATCAGTAGCTGTAGGCGCGGCAAGTTTTCCGTCTGCCGCGAGCGTGCGAAGGGCCGCGCTAGAATTCCGGACTGGCTAAGAAGGATGCCGTTAGGACCGCAGTCCAGGGGAACGTCTTCCGCCGGTATTTGGGTGACAGCCGGATGGTGCTGGCTGCCTGGAGCGGGAAGCGGAATACCGGCGGAGACGTATTGGTTAGCGAGCGAGGCGGCTGCTGGTTAGACGCTCTCTCGCATAATTGCTTTGAGTTTTTACCGGTACCCTGGTCGGTCCGGACCGCATGACGCGGTAGATCAAGTAGGCAAAATAAAAAGCCACCGCGAGCCGCGAATCTAGCTGGATGCATTGCGTTTACGTAGCCAGAGTTCGTAAAACCAGTGACTGACGGGGCTTATCAGTGGCCAGTCGAGCATACGCCATAGATGTCGGAAAGGCGTGTGATGCCAGGCCCTGATATTAGCCTTTAGTCCGGTAATCCATTCGCCCTCGGCAGTTTTCAGGTGCAGCCGGGACAGCAATAAAGCTTTGTCCGGTGCGTCTTCGCCGTCGTCCAGATCATGTATGTTCCGCACGATCAGCTTTTCCTTCGAATACTTTTCGAGCTTACAGATTTCCGCGTTGCACAGGGGGCAGGCGCCGTCGTAGTAAAGCGTGTCTTGGTTCATGCTATGTACTCCTTACTTAGTTTGCGCCAGGTAAATCACCAGGAGGTTGCTACTTGTTACGCAAGGGCAACGAGGACGGATCTCCACTGCCTGGGAAAAAATGAACGATCAATTTTAAAAGGTAAGTAAGGAATCGACGGCTGCATGGTCCCTGCTCAGGGTGACGGCATCGCCGCCACCCTGATACTGGTATCTAACTGGCTTTGCGCCACTCCAGGGATTGGTCGATACCAGTCTCGATGGTCGGTTGCGGTTCCGCGATCTTCATCGTGACCAGCTCTTCGGCACTCGTCGGATGTATCGCAACAGTGCTATCGAAATCCGACTTGGTAGCGCCCATTTTTACGGATACCGCAAAGCCCTGCAGCATTTCATCCACGTTGTCACCGATCATGTGGATACCGACCATCTGCTCCTGGTCACCGGCGCAGACAAGCTTCATCGCCGTGGTAACGCCATGATCGGATAGCGCGTAACGCATCGGTGTGAAATTGCTCTTGTAGACTGTCACCTGGTCGCTACCGTACCGTTGGCGCGCCTCGGCTTCGCTAAGCCCAACGGTCCCGACCGGCGGGTGGGAGAACACGACGCTGGGTATGTTGCGATAATCGGCCTTGCTGTCAGGCTGGTTGGCGAACAGCCGTGCCGCGAGTTTTCGTCCGGCCGAGATCGCAACCGGGGTAAGCGCGGTTTTGCCGTTGATGTCGCCGATCGCGTGAATGCCCGCAATGCCGGTGTACTCATACTCGTCGACGGCAATAATGCCGCCGGGCTGGGTCTCGATACCGGCGGCCTCGAGGTTGAGTCCATCGGTATTACCACGCCGGCCTGCCGCCCATATTACGCTGTCGAAGCCGCCGGCCGAGTCGCCGTCGATCCCGTTTACGGTGATTCCCTGCGTGTCCTGTTGCAAACTGGTCACCGTGAAGCCGGTTCGTACTTGGATGCCCTGCCGACGCATTTCCTGCTCCATCGTCGTGCCAATCATCGCATCGAAGCGTTGCAGGAGTCGGTCCTCCATTGCCATCAGCGTAACTTTGGATCCCAGCGACTCCAGCATACCGCTGAGCTCGACCCCGATGTAGCCACCGCCAATGACGGCCACGCGCTCGGGTTGTTGGGCCATTTCGAAAAAACCGTCCGAAGTGATACCCAGTTCGGCACCGGGCACCGGCGGCACGATCGGCTGGCCTCCGGTGGCGATAACGATGTACTCGGCGCGGTAATGCTGGCCGCCGGCCTCAACCGTACGTGGGTCGACGAAGCGGGCAAAGCCCTGAATACGATCGATGCCGCTGTCGTCAATATAGCTGTCCCAGTAGGCGTTGATGTTCTTGATGTAGCGCTCGCGTCCGGCCACCAGCTTTTCCCAGTCGGTTTTACCTCTGGTCGTCGGAATACCGTATGCATTCGCTGCGTCGGCCGCGTGCGCCAGGTTGGCGGCATACCACATCACTTTCTTGGGGACACAGCCGTTATTGACACAGGTGCCGCCCAGTTTGCGATTCTCGATGACGCCAACTTTTTTACCCATCCGGGCCGCCGTCTCTGCGACGGCAAGGCCGCCGCTACCGCCGCCGATAACGATAAGGTCGTAAGCTTGCTGAAACATTGTTTACTCCTTGAAATCCGACTGCGGGCGGCCCTGATGAGCGCCGCCCGCATTTTTCTGGAAAAGCTGAACCTAGGCCGCGATTGCTTTTGCCAGGTAGCTTTCCAGGTCTTCTGAGCCACCGATGTAAGCGCCATCGATGAAGACCTGGGGTACGGTCGACTTACCCGCAACGGCCCGCAGACTCGCTTCGCTGTAGTCGCGATTCAGCACCAGCTCTTCGAACTGCATACCGGCGTCGAGCAGCATGCCCTTGGCCCGGACGCAGAACTCGCAGCCCTCGCGGGTAAAGACGGTCACGTCCCTGGGCTTGGCCGCGTGCGGTGCGATGTGGGCCAGCATGGTGTCGGCGTCGGAGACTTCGAAGGGATCGCCCGGGAGATCCGGCTCGACGAACATTTTCTCGACAATGCCATTTTTGACCAGCATCGAGTAGCGCCATGAGCGCTTGCCGAAGCCGAGTTCTTCCTTGTCGACCAGCATTCCCATGCCCGCGCTGAAGTGACCGTTTCCGTCCGGCA
>JAACFA010000212.1 GCA_009937625.1 Gammaproteobacteria bacterium
TCCTGGATATAGTCGATACCTTCACCGGCAACCTTGCTGGCGAGTATGACCTGGTCACGGCGACCGGAGCTGGCAACCCAGGTGCCTATGATTTCCTCGGTACGGCCGACGGTTTCCGCGCTCATCGGGTTTGACGGATAGAGTTCCGCGGTATCGATGAAGTTGACACCCTGGTCGAGAGCGTAATCTATCTGGGCGTGACCCTCGGCTTCGCTATTCTGCGTGCCCCAGGTCATCGAGCCGAGGCAAATGACGCTGACCTCGAGGTCGCTGCGCCCCAGTTTGCGGTACTCCATCAGGAACCCTGTTTATAGTTCAGATCGATTATACGCTGGGTGTCCCGCGCCAGATCCTCCATTCCCAGCTTTTGATAGGCCTGGAGCTGCAGCGTCAGGGCAGGCCTGATGACACTGGAGCCCTGGTAGTTTTGCAGGATAAACCTGGTACGATTTGCAACCGCAACCCAGGCTTCGCGGGTGGCGTAGTAGTTGGCGATCTGGTAATCCGAGCGCGCGAGTTCGTTGCGTAGGTAGATCATTCTTTTCTTGGCATCGAGTGCGTACTTGCTGCTCGGGAAGCGCTGCAGCAGGATTTTGAAATCGTTGTAAGCATTGAGCATCAGGTTCCTGTCGAAGGCAGACACATCGCGTTCCACCAGTACATCGAGAATCGTACCGCCACGCTCGAAGTTGACCAGTCCCTTCAGGTAGTAGGCATAATCCACCGACTCGTGCCGCGGGTGCAGCTTTATGAAGCGGTCAAGCGCGGTGATTGCCGAATCCGGTTCGTCGAACTTGAAATAGGCGTAGGCGACATCGATTTGCGCCTGGGTTGCATACTTGCCAAACGGGAATCGTGATTCCAGCGTTTCATAGTACTCGATCGCCGTGAGGTAATTTTTCCTGGCGAGCTCGGCCCGTGCCTCGCTGTAAAATCGCTCGACGTCCCAGTCGGCGGTAGGATCGATTTCATTTGCCGGGCCGCAGCCGACCAGGCTTAGCGTAAGTACCAGGGAGATAAATAATCGCATTCTTGTAACTGCTTATGCTCTTGCTGAACTGCCAAACAAACAGTATAACCATCGCATGAAATTAATTCAGCAAAGTTTCCAGATCGAGAAACAAATGGCTGGAAACCGGCTGGACCAGGCCCTGCATCAGCTACTGCCCGACTACTCACGCAGCATGATACAGCAATGGATCCAGCAGGGATTTGTCCATCTGAACGATGCGCAATGCAAGCCCAGGCAAAAGGTTTTCAGCGGCGACCTGGTAGACCTCGATGTGCCGGAACAGGCTAAGATATCGGACCGGCCGCAGGCGGTCGCGTTCGAAATCATCTACCAGGATGACGATATTTTTGTCGTGAATAAACCGGCTAACCTGGTGGTTCACCCCGCCGCCGGTCATCGTGACGGCACCCTGGTAAACGGACTGCTGATGCATGATCCACGGCTCGAGCAATTGCCGCGGGCCGGGATCGTTCATCGGCTCGACAAGGACACGACCGGCGTCATGGTAGTGGCGCGCAACTTGAGCGCGCATAACTGGCTGGTGGAGCAGTTGCAGGCGCGCGCGGTCAAGCGCGAATACCTTGCGATAACCCAGGGCGTGGTTACTGCCGGGCGCAGCATCGAGACCGGGATCGCGCGGCACCCGCAGAATCGCAAGAAGATGGCGGTGCAGGGCCATTACAGCCTGATCCAATTGCAGCTCGAAACTGGGCGCACCCACCAGATCCGCGTGCATATGGCCCATATCAACTACCCGTTGCTCGGTGATCCCGTCTACGGCGGCCGCGCGCGCATTCCGGCGGGTGTCGATGCGGCGTTGATCGACACCATCCGGGGCTTCAAGCGCCAGGCCCTGCATGCAGAACGTCTCGGTTTCATTCATCCCGGCAGCCGCGAGCCGGTCAGTTTCGAAGCGCCGCTGCCAGGGGATTTCCAGCAGTTGCTGGATGCCCTGATCGAATATGATTGAAATCGTTCAGCCACAATGGCCGGCGCCGGCCACCGTCTCGGCATGTTGCACTACCCGCATCGGGGGCGTTAGCGCCGCGCCCTATGACAGCCTAAACCTGGCGCTGCACGTGGGGGATGATGCGGCGCGGGTAAACGCCAACCGCGAACGCTTGCGCGAGCAAATGGGGTTGCCGGCCGAGCCCTGCTGGATCAATCAGACCCACGGTATCCGGACAGTCATCCTGGAGCAGGATTCCGAACGCGATGCCGATGCGGCAATTACCCGCAGAGCAGGTATGGTTGCCGTTGTC
Source organism: Gammaproteobacteria bacterium (assembly GCA_009937625.1). GTDB lineage: Bacteria > Pseudomonadota > Gammaproteobacteria. The sequence goes on from JAACFA010000212.1 coordinate 2,275, forward strand.
ATGACGGCGGATTGTCTGCCGATCCTGGTTTGTAACCGGTCGGGCACCGAGGTTGCCGCGGTGCATGCAGGATGGCGGGGCCTGCAGGCCGGCGTCATCCAGTCGACGCTCGATGCGATGAATTCGTCCAGTGAGGAGCTGATGGCCTGGATCGGACCCGGTATTGCCCAGCCCTGTTTCGAGGTCGGTGACGAAGTGCGCGCGGCTTTTAGCGATACCATCCGGGGTGCGCAGGATTACTTCAGCCCGCATGGCCCGGGGCACTGGCTGTGCGATCTTGGCGGACTCGCCGAGCGGGTTCTCAATCAGCGCGGAGTAAACCAGGTGTTTCGCGATCCACACTGCAGCTACCGCGACGCGGACCTGTTTTATTCCTATCGTCGTGATACCGCCACCGGGCGCATGGCGGCCTTGATCTGGATCGACTGATTCACAACCCGCCGGGGTTGAAAAAACTCCGAACAGTCCTACATATCCACAAAGTTTTTAATGTTTAGAGGACTGTATCAATGCGTATGGATCGCTTGACCAGTAAATTTCAGGAAGCCCTGTCCGACGCGCAATCGCTGGCGGTTGGGCGTGACCACCAGTTCATCGAACCGGTGCATTTAATGATTGCCCTGCTCGATCAGCAGGGCGGTTCGATACGCCCGCTGTTTTCGCATGCCGGTGTCAATATCAACCTGCTGCGCTCGCAACTCGGCGAACTGCTCGACAAGCAGCCGCGCGTGGAGGGCGCCGCCGGTGATTTGCACATTTCGAACGCCCTCGGCAAGTTGCTCAACGTCACCGACAAGCTGGCGCAGGAACGCAAGGACCAGTTTATCTCGAGCGAACTGTTCGTGTTGGCGGCGATGGACGAGAAAGGGCCGCTCAGCGACGTGCTGAAGTCGGCGGGCGCCGACAAGCAGGCGATTGCGGCCGCGGTCGACAACATTCGTGGCGGCCAGGCGGTCGACAGCGCCAGCGCCGAAGACCAGCGCATGGCGCTCGAAAAATACACCATCGACCTGACTGAGCGCGCCGAGCAGGGCAAGCTCGATCCGGTGATCGGACGCGACGAGGAAATCCGTCGCGCGATCCAGGTACTGCAGCGTCGCACCAAGAATAACCCGGTGCTAATCGGCGAGCCCGGCGTCGGCAAGACCGCTATAGTCGAGGGCCTGGCGCAACGTATCATCAACGGCGAGGTCCCCGAAGGACTGAAGAAAAAGCGCGTGCTGTCGCTGGACATGGGTGCCTTGATCGCAGGCGCCAAGTTTCGCGGCGAATTCGAGGAGCGTCTCAAGGGCGTCCTCAACGATCTCTCCAAGCAGGAGGGCCAGATCATCCTGTTTATCGATGAGCTGCATACCATGGTCGGCGCCGGCAGGGCCGAGGGCGCCATGGATGCCGGCAATATGCTCAAGCCCGCGCTGTCGCGCGGCGAGTTGCACTGCATCGGCGCCACTACGCTCGACGAGTATCGCCAGTACATCGAAAAGGACGCGGCGCTGGAACGGCGCTTTCAAAAAGTGCTGGTGCAGGAGCCCAGCGTCGAGGACACGATCGCGATACTGCGTGGCCTCAAGGAACGCTACGAGGTGCACCACGGCGTCGATATTACCGACCCGGCGATCGTCGCCGCGGCAACCCTATCCTATCGCTACATCACCGACCGCCAGCTGCCGGACAAGGCGATCGACCTGATAGACGAGTCCGCCAGCCGCATACGCATGCAAATCGACTCCAAGCCGGAAGATATGGATCGGCTGGAGCGGCGCCTGATCCAGCTCAAGATCGAGCGGGAAGCGCTGAAAAAAGAGAGCGACGCTGCCAGCAACAAGCGGCGCGAAGCCCTGGAGGATGAAATCAGCAAGCTCGAGCGGGAATACTCCGATCTCGAGGAAGTCTGGAAATCGGAAAAGGCAGCCTTGCAGGGCAGCACCCACGTCAAGGAAGAGCTGGAACGCGCCCGGCTGGATCTCGAAACCGCGCAGCGCGCCGGTGACCTGGTGCGCATGTCGGAACTGCAGTACGGCCGCATTCCCGAACTCGAAAAACAGCTCGATCTCGCCGCCAATGTCGAAATGCAGGACATGAAACTGTTGATCAACAAGGTAGGCGAAGAGGAGATCGCGTCGGTGGTGTCTCGCTGGACTGGTATTCCGGTGTCGAAGATGCTCGAATCGGAGCGCGAGAAATTGCTCGAGATGGAAGGCCAGCTGGCAACCCGCGTGGTTGGCCAGAACGAGGCGGTGAAAGCCGTATCCGACGCGATTCGTCGTTCCCGCGCGGGTTTGTCCGATCCGTCACGCCCAAACGGTTCGTTCCTGTTTCTCGGGCCGACCGGTGTCGGCAAGACCGAGTTGACCAAGGCACTGACCGGGTTTCTGTTCGATACCGAAGACGCGATGATTCGCATCGACATGTCGGAATTCATGGAGAAACACAGCGTCGCCAGGCTAATCGGTGCGCCGCCAGGGTATGTCGGTTACGAACAGGGGGGATACCTGACCGAAGCAATCCGGCGTCGCCCTTACTCGGTTATTCTGCTGGATGAAATCGAGAAGGCGCACCCGGATGTGTTCAACATCCTGCTGCAGGTGCTCGATGACGGGCGTCTCACCGATGGCCAGGGGCGCACGGTCGATTTTCGCAACTGCGTCATCGTGATGACTTCGAACCTGGGGTCCTCTGAAATTCAGGCACATGCCGGGGATCAGCATTACGACAAGATCAAAAAAGCCGTTATGGAGCAGGTTGCGCGCCACTTTAGACCGGAATTTATCAACCGGATCGACGAGACCGTGGTGTTCCACCCGCTGACCCAGGAACAGATTCGAGAAATCGCGCAAATTCAGCTGCAATCGCTGACCGAGCGCCTGAAAGAAAAGGATATCGAAATTTCGATCAGCGATTCGGCCATGGATACCCTGGGGGCGCTGGGATTCGACCCGGTATACGGCGCCCGACCGCTAAAACGCGAAATCCAGCAGGCGATCGAGAATCCGGTAGCCATGTCGATCTTGGCCGGTGAATTCGAGCCCGGCGACCGTATTCTGGTTGATATCGACGACAGTCAGAGATTCAGTTTCGCCAAGCAAAGACTGCACTGAGGGCCGATGCGTATAAAATAGGGTTCAGCTGGCCTTTTTCTGTCATTTTGTGGCTATAATCCTGTAACGAGTGCAGGTTTTGCACAGGCTTAAGTCGAAATGATAAAAACATCGCAGTGTTAGGCTCCATCTTTTTTAAAAGAACGCTCAAACAGTTTCTCGATTGCAAGGATCTCGAGAGTCCCAAGGGTGTTGCGCTCATCGAAAAATTGCGCCAGTTATCCAGGGACTCGCTGGAGCAGCTAATCCAGGCAATTCCGGATACCTCGGGCCTGCATCAGGCGATGCTGACCGAGATTTGCCTGGAGAATGTCGAGAGCAGTACCGAGGAGTTGTTTCTCAAAAGCCTCGATAGCGATGCTACCGAAGTCCGCACCACCGCGGCTTCGATTCTCGCCAGGACCGACCAGGTTAGTCCTAGCAAGCTGTTCAAAAAATTGCACGAATCCGATGTCTCGAAGACGGAGATCATCGATATCCTCGCGTTCCAGCGTGAACACCTGAAGCCCGAGCAGATCATAACCAACGCGCTCAAGCTCGATAAGACTCACGCCGAACAATTGCTGAAGCTGGCCGAGGATTCGACCCTGCCGCTCGATCTCGAGGTTCTCCGGATCGAGCCGGATACTATCGCTAGCCCCTCGATAAAGATTATGTTGCTGCGTTATTTCTCCCAGGTCGAACAGGCCGACGTGGCCAGGATCATCTCGAAATTTCTAAACGACGAAAACAAGACCATCGTTATCGAGGCGTTGAAGTCGCTAAAGAGGCTGCGGGTCAAATTCGATGCCTCGGTATTACTGCCATTTATCGAGTCCATGTCCGACGTCGAGCGCGAGATGGCGATCGATATTTTGCAGGCGCAGGCAGATGCCGAACTGGTGCCAAAGCTGGCGCCCTGGACCTGCAGTAAATCGGATGAAGTCAGGGAAATTTTCATCAAGCTGTTCGTCAAACACGTAACCCCGAAAGGTTTCGAATCCTTCCTGAGACTGCTCGATCAGCAGGAGTGGTGGGGTAAGGAACAGGCGCTTAAGTCCATGCAGAAATTCGGCAACGACAAGCTCTATGCGGCAGCCGAGGGCCTGACCGAGCATGAGAACGAATTTATTCGGGAACAGGCGCAAAAGTTTGCTTCGCAGAGCAGCGACCCGGAAGACCTCAAGAAACTCTGGGACAATGCACTGCATGAAAACTGGCAGGTACGCGA
>JAACFA010000033.1 GCA_009937625.1 Gammaproteobacteria bacterium
CCTGGCGCCGGGCGATGCGCCTCGAGCTGGAATTCCAGGAAAGTGAAAAGCGCTGCCAAAACCTGCTATCCAATTCCAAGGACGCGGTCGCCTATGTGCATGAAGGCATGCACATCTACGCCAACCAGGTCTACATGGACCTGTTCGGACACCCAGATTTCGACGAACTCGAAGGCACCCCGATCATCGATATGGTCGATGCTTCGCAGCAGAGCGAGTTGAAGACCTTCCTGCGCAACCTGAGTAGGAACGAGAACGAAACCAACGAGCTCGAGCTGCAGCTGATTCACAGCAGCGGCGAGAAAATTTCGGCGACGCTGGAGTTTTCTCGTGCCAGTTACGAAGGCGAACCCTGCACCCAGATCCTGATCCGCTCGAGCGCCGATACCTCCGAACTCGAAGAGCAAATCAACTATCTGCATCAACACGATCTGATTACCGGCTTATTCAATCGCCAGCATTTCGTGGATGAACTGAGAACCTGGATCACCCAGGCGATTAACGGTATGCACAAGTCATTCGTCGTTTATGTCGCAATCGATAACTTCCAGTCAATTCGCGACATGGTCGGCATCTCGGGATGCGATACGTTGATTACCGACGTTGCCCGTATTCTACAGGACAACGCCAACGACGAGGATATAGTGGCGCGTTTTGGCGCCTATTCCTATACCTGTCTCGCCAAGTACAGCGATAAGGAGCAGGCCGAGGCCTACGCCGCGAAAATCCCCGAACTGGTGGAACAGCACATCTCGGAAATCGGTAATCAGTCGATCAGCGCAACCTGCAGCGCCGCGGTTGTTTTCATCGACGAGAATTCACCGGATAATCCGAATGAAATCATTTCGCGCGCTGAAAAAACCTGTGACGAAGTACAGGCCGCCGGTGGCAACGGTGCTAAAACACATATCCCGAAAGCCGGGGAATTGACCCAGGAAGAGGAAGATGGCTTAACCGCCGACCTGATCAAGGATGCGCTCAACCATAACCGTATTCGCGGCCTGTATCAGCCGATCGTCGGGGTCAAGGCGCAGGGCGGCGAGCGTTATATTTCGAGCCTCGAAATCACTTTCGAAGACGGCCAAGCGATACAGGAAGCGGACTACCGGGCGGCGGCGGAACGCACCGGCACCGCTAAGATGCTCGATCGCTGGAGAATTCTGCACGCGATTAAAAAAATCGGCGATACCAGCCGGGCCGGTCGCGAGATCGAATTCTTTCTGCCGCTTAGCGCTGATTCGGTAAAGGACCCCGGTCTTGCCAAGTGGGTATCCGAAAACCTGACCAAGTCGAAAATCAACGGTGAACAGCTGGTTTTCATGATCGACGAGGCGCTGGCGGTAAACCAGCTCAAGGCCGCCAAGGCTCTGGCCAAGGCTTTGCAGCAAATCCATTGCCAGTTCGCGCTCGACGAATTCGGCACCGGCATCAATCCATTCCAGCTGGTCAAGCATATCGATGCAGACTACGTGCGCGTCAACCATGTCTACATGGATAACCTGGCGCACAACGACGAGAACCAGGAAAGTATTCGCGAACTCGCCTACCAGGCGGTAGATATGGGAATCAACACTATCACGCCAGGGGTAACGGATGCGGCGGTGCTCAGCGTGCTGTGGACGCTCAACGTCGATTTTGTCCAGGGTGACTTCCTGCAGCCCCCGCAAAGAGAGCTCAACTACGACTTCAGCTCTATGTAGCTCGTTAGCCCGGTTTTTAGTTACCTGAACGGCGAGCGAGGTTCCATTCAATCCGTGGCCAATTCTGCTAACTGCGTATAATGGCTCATCTCAGGCAACGCAATCTGACGAGGTTCTTATGCGCACGCTCGAAGAAATCATTGGAGACATCCGGGAACTCGAACAGGAGTTGCTGCAGGAGCTGCAAAAAAAGCAGGACGAGAAGAAACCCGACGCTACCACAAGACGCTTGCCAAGAAGCTGGGCAGGTATTTCGCCGAGGCGCAGCTGCTACATATTCTGACCGCACCGGTGATATACATGTGCCTATTTCCGGCGCTGTTCATGGACCTGGTGGTCACCATTTACCAGGCAATCTGTTTCCGGGCCTACGGTATTCCTCGTGTGGTTCGCGGCGATTATTTCGTCATCGATCGGCATAACCTGCAGTACCTGAACCCCGTGGAAAAAATGAACTGTATCTACTGCGGTTACTTCAACGGACTGATTGCCTACGTGCAGGAAATCGCCGCGCGCACCGAGCAGTACTGGTGTCCGATCAAGCACGCCCGCAAGCTCGCCAGCATACACAGCCGCTATTACAAGTTTATCGAGTACGGCGACAGCGCGACTTACCAGGACAGGCTCGAAGAAGTACGCCGCGATCTTAGCGATTTACAACCCGGGGGTTAAATCGCCACGCCATGCATGCAACCGCATAGACTGGCTTTGAATGATTTCGTTTTCGCTGTCCGTGATCACGGCTGGCTGGTAAACCTGATCGCATCGTCAGCGGGACGCGGCCAGAAACCATCGATAAGCGCATGCTTTTCCTCGAGCCAGGGCCGGATCTCGTTAAATACATCCTCGTAGTGATACCAGGGCACCCAGGGCATCATGTGATGAATCAGGTGGTAGTTCTGCCCCTGGGTTAACAGGTTCCCTCCGCGCCACAGGGAACAGCGGGTATCGTGATAGCGCCCGGTGATACTGTGGGGATGATGCGGTACCCAGGTGAACAAGACCAGCATTACCGTATAGCCGACAAAAAACGGTACAAACCATAAAACCAGTAATTCATAGGCATAGCCCAGAACAACAGTTACCCCTACCAGCGCTACCAGCAAAACAAAACTTGCGTAGGAAAAATAGCGCTGCCAGCGCGGCAGCCCGTGTTCGATGCAAAGCCGATACTGCTCAACGGGATTGAACTGGCTCAGGATTGCGAGCGGGATTTTCCAGAAGGTAACCACGCCGAAACTGCCGCGTGCATAAATGTCAGGATCGTCTTCCGAATTACATTTCCTATGATGCACGATATGCGAACTGCGATGAGGAAAAATCAATAACCACAGCGGGATTGCAGCCAAAAAAGCAGCGCTCATGTTGATCCAGCTTAACGGCGATTTTTTACTGACGATATTGTCATGCACGCCTTCATGGACCACCGTATAGGTTGCGTAAAGAATGATGCCATTGGTCAGAGCGCCGACCCACATCGGCACATTGCCGCTAATGGCAAGATAACTGGAAACCACCAGCCCAAGATAAACAGCAGCGAGCAACACCAGTGTCGGCACGGCCAACTCGGGCGCATAGCGCCGACCGATTTCGATCTCCTTTCTGATACTGGACCTGGTCATACCAAACTGAGAAACAATGTTGATTGCAAATCGTTTAGGCCACTTCAATTATCTTTCAGTGGTAACACCAGTTTATTTGCCCAACCGTTTTGTAGTCAATTTAAGCATGCTTGCGTATCCCGCCTTTTTGCCCGGAAACTGATTCAGGTCAAAGGGTAAGGAAAGCTCCGGCTGTGGAGCGTAACCGACGGTACTGGTCGGACATCTGACGATTGGCGTATTTAGAAATGATTTTGGCCCGTACCGGCGAGCAGGCGCTGAATGCGCTTCTCGAGCGGCGGATGGGTTCCCAGCAGCGCCGCCATGGTAGTTTTACCACTGATACCGAAACTGGCTATTTCGCCCGGCAACGAGGGTTCTTCATGCGTGCGACGTAATCGTTCGAGCGCGGCGACCATTTTTTCGCGGCCGGCGAGATTTGCTCCTCCAGCATCGGCCCGGAATTCCCGGTGACGGGAAAACCAGGCGGCGATCATGGCCGCCAGAATACCCAGCACAATCTCGGCCACGATCGAACCGATCCAGAATCCGGGGCCAATCCCACGCTCGATACGGAAAACGACGCGATCGATCATGATGCCGATCAGGCGCGAAAAGAAGATCACGAAAGTATTCAAAATCCCCTGCAGCAAGCCCATGGTTACCATGTCACCATTGGCGACATGCGATACTTCGTGGCCGAGCACAGCCTCTACCTCGTCACGCGACATACCCCTTAACAGGCCTGTGCTGACCGCTACCAGGGCGTTATTGCGATTCATGCCGGTAGCGAACGCATTCATCGAGGGCGATTCGAAAATGCCGACCTCGGGCATACCTATGCCGGCCTGGCGGGGTTTCGATCAGTTGCACCCGCATCGAGCGTTTAGCCATCATCTTGGACATGGCCAGGGAAATAAACGAGCCGGCAAATCCCATGATAGCGGCCATCAGCAGCAGCCCGTTAAGCTGAAACACGCCGCCCTGGCTAGCCAGGTAAGCATCGACGCCAAGCAGGCGCATCGACACGCTAAGCACGGCGAGCACACCGAAGTTAGCGAGTAGGAAAAGGGTAATACGAGTAAACATCAATCGTCGGCCATGCGTTTGAACATGGGGCGAAACATAGGGGTCAACGAGCCCTATTTCAACCCGGGTTGATTGACCGGGCCCGGGCGAAATACCTCCCTAGTCGATTACTTCGATCGCGGTGACATTCTGGTAACCGCGCGGCAACTTGCGCCCGCGCTTACCACGCTCGATACGATACTCTTCGAGTTCTTTCAGACTCATGGTCTTGTACTTCTTACCGCAATGGATAACCAGTTTCTGCTTGCCGCCGAGGCAGGTGACGAAAGCAATCTCTTCTTCACCGGACTTGATGCGCCTGGGGGGAATCCCCTGAATTTTGTTGCCCTTGCCTTTAGCCAGCTGCGGTACCGATCTCACCTCGAGCAGGGCGATATAACCGTCGCTGGTGATCGAGACCAGCTGATCGGCATCGTAATCGGTTACCGCCGTAACCGGCATCAGCTGCGCTCCCCCCGGCAGACTGATCTGCGCCTTGCCGTTTTTACTACGGGTCAACATATCGGCAAACTTGCAGACATAGCCGTAGCCATGCGACGACGACATCAGGAATTGATCGTCATCGTGACCCATGATGCAGCTTTTGAACTCGGCGCCACTGGCAGGCTTGAATCGACCCGTCAGCGGTTCGCCCTGCCCGCGCGCCGATGGCAGCGTATGAGCGGTGAGCGCATAGGCGCGGCCGAAGGAATCCACGAATACCACGCTCTGGTTACTCTTGCCCTGTGCCATGTCCTGGTAACCGTCGCCGGATTTATAACTCAGGCTGCGCGGATCGATATCGTGCCCCTTGGCGGCGCGCACCCAGCCCTTGCTCGACAGCACCACGGTTAGCGCTTCGGACGGTACCAGGTCGGATTCGTCGAGCGCGCGCGCGGCCTCGCGGCTGACGATTGGCGAGCGCCGCTCGTCGCCATAGGTTTCCGCATCCTGCTGGATCTCGTTTTTGATCAGGGTCTTGATACGACGTTCAGAACCGAGCAGTTTCTCGAGCTCCTTCTTCTCTGCGCTGAGTTCATCCTGCTCGCTTCGAATTTTCATCTCTTCGAGTTTGGCGAGATGGCGCAGCTTGGTTTCGAGTATCGCCTCGGCCTGGATATCGCTGATCTTGAACGTCTTGATCAACTCCTGCTTGGGATCGTCCTCCTCGCGCACGATGCGGATCACTTCATCGAGGTTCAGAAAGGCGATCAACAGGCCTTCGAGCACGTGCAGCCGCGCATCGACCTTGTCAAGCCTCCACTGTAAACGCCGACGCACGGTCGTGACCCTGAACGCGATCCATTCCTGCAGGATCTGCTTCAGGTTTTTGACCTGCGGTCTGCCGTTGGTGCCGATCATGTTCATGTTGACGCGGTAGGTGCGCTCGAGATCGGTGGTCGCGAACAGGTGCCCCATCAGGGGTGGGATTCTCGTGATCGGACTCGTCGCGCAGGTCATCCACCATCGGCAGCTTCTTGGCCAGCATCTGTTGCGCTATCTGCTCCATGACCCGGGCGCCGGAAACCTGGTGCGGCAATGCGGTGACGATAATATCGCCGTCCTCGCGTTCGAACACCGCGCGCATTCGGATCGAACCGTGGCCGCTTTCATACAGGCTGCGTAACTCTTCCTGCGGCGTGATGACTTCCGCCTCGGTAGGGTAGTCGGGCCCCTTGACGTGTTCGAGTAGATCGTCGAGCGGGGTCTTGGCCTTGTCCAGCAGCATCACGCAGGCCCTGGCAATCTCGCGCAAGTTATGCGGTGGCAGGTCGGTCGCCATGCCAACCGCGATACCGGTAGTGCCGTTTAATAGAATATGAGGCAAGCGGGCCGGCAACAACGACGGCTCCTGCATGGTGCCGTCGAAATTAGCGATCCAGTCGACCGTACCCTGGTCGAGCTCCTGCAGCAATACCCGGGCGAATGCCGACAGCCGCGATTCGGTATAGCGCATCGCGGCGAAAGACTTGGGATCGTCGGGAGAGCCGAAATTACCCTGCCCGTCGATCAGCGGGTAGCGGTAAGAAAACGCCTGCGCCATCAGCACCATCGCCTCGTAACAGGCGCTGTCGCCATGCGGATGGTACTTACCCAGCACATCGCCGACGGTACGCGCCGGTTCCGACATCGCGTAAATGATACGCCGCTGAACCGGCTTCAGCCCATCGCCGATATGCGGCAGGGCGCGATCGAGAATCACGTACATCGAGTAGTCGAGATAGGCCTTCTCGGTAAAGACGTGAAGCGGCTGTTGTTCGACGCCCTCGTAATCGAGCTCCATGTTTTCGCTCATACTTCGGCCAGGTCTCCCTTGGTTTGCAGCCAGTCCTTGCGATCGGCGGCGCGCTTCTTCGCCAGCATCATGTCCATGATCTTGAAAGTCTTGTCACCGGGCGCGATGGTAAGCTGCGCCAGGCGGCGCGTGTCCGGCGCAATAGCGCTCTCGCGCAACTGCATCGGGTTCATTTCGCCGAGGCCCTTGAACCGGGTTACGCTAACCTTGCCCTTGCGCTTTTCCGCGGCGATACGATCGAGAATGCCGTCGCGTTCCGCTTCGTCCAGTGCATAGTACTTGTCCTTGGCGATGTCGATCCGGTACAGCGGCGGTTTGGCCACATAGACGTGCCCTTTCTCGACCAGCGGCCGGAAATGTCGCAGAAACAGCGCGCACAACAGGGTTGCGATATGGGCACCGTCGGAATCGGCATCGGCGAGAATACAAATTTTACCGTAGCGCAGGTTAGCCAGGTTATCGGACGCCGGTTCGACGCCGATCGCGACCGATATATCGTGCACTTCCTGCGACGCCAGCACCTGGTCCGAGGGCACTTCCCAGGTATTCAGAATCTTGCCGCGTAACGGCATGATCGCCTGGAACGCGCGGTCCCGCGCCTGCTTGGCCGAGCCACCGGCCGAGTCGCCCTCGACCAGAAACAGCTCGGTACGCGCCACGTCCTGGCTGCTGCAATCCGACAGCTTTCCGGGCAGCGCCGGGCCGGTCGTAACCTTTTTCCGCACCACCTTCTTGGCGCTTTTGAGGCGGCTTTGCGCGCTGGAAATCGCCAGCTGCGCGAGCTGATCGCCGATATCGGCATGCTGGTTAAGCCACAGGCTGAAGGAATCCTTGGCCACGCCGGAAACGAAGGCCGCGGTTTCCCGCGAAGACAACCTTTCCTTGGTCTGGCCCGAAAACTGCGGATCCTCCATCTTGACCGAAAGCACGAAGCTGACCTTGTCCCAGACGTCGTCCGGCGAGAGCTTGACCCCGCGCGGCAACAGGTTGCGGAACTCGCAAAACTCGCGGATAGCGTCGGTGATGCCGGTGCGCAAGCCGTTGACATGCGTTCCACCCTGTGAGGTCGGAATCAGGTTGACATAACTCTCGGTGATCGACTCGCCACCCTGCGGCAGCCATGAAACCGCCCAGTCGACCGCCTCGTGCTCACCCTGCAACGAATTGAAGAACGGCTGCGGCGGCAATAGTTCGTAACCTTCGAGCGCCTCGAGCAGGTAATCGGACAATCCGTCTTCGTATAGCCACTCGACCGATTCCTTGGTTCTCTCGATATAGAATTTGACCCGCAGTCCCGGGCACAGCACCGCCTTGGCGCGCAGGATATGCTTGAGTCGCGTCACCGAAAAGCTTGGGCTGTCGAAGTACTTGGGGTCGGGCCAGAAGCGCAGGCTGGTTCCCGAGTTCTTCTTACCGACGGTGCCGGTCTGCGTCAGCTTGTCTTTCTTTTCGCCGCCGCGGAAGCTGATCGTGTATTCCTTGCCGTCGCGCCGCACGCGCACGTCGAGCTGTTTCGACAGGGCATTGACGACCGAAACCCCGACGCCGTGCAGGCCGCCCGAAAACTGGTAGTTCTTATTGGAGAACTTGCCCCCGGCATGCAGCTTGGTGAGGATTACTTCGACCCCGGGAATTTTTTGCTGCGGGTGGATATCGACCGGCATGCCGCGACCGTTATCGATCACGCTAAGCGACTGGTCGGCGTGCAAAATCACACCGATCTGCGTCGCGTAACCGGCGATGGCTTCGTCGACACTATTGTCTATCACCTCCTGCGCGAGGTGATTGGGCCGGGTGGTGTCGGTATACATGCCCGGTCGTTTCCTGACCGGTTCGAGCCCCGTTAATACTTCGATCGAGGCGGCGTCGTACTGATTTTTCAAAGGTGGTGGTTCCTGACTGTAAATCGATCTCGCATTCCCAGACCCTTGAACTCTAGGGCCATGAGCCTGATATAATGCGCATCTTTTTTCAGGTTCTCTATTATGAGCGAGTCACCCTACATTCACAATGTCGGTATGCAGAATTTCCAGCAACTGGTGCTCGAAAAATCGATTAACAAGCCCGTACTGGTGGATTTCTGGGCCGACTGGTGCCAACCCTGCCAGACCATCATGCCGATGCTGGCAAAACTCGCCGAGGAATACGACGGCAAGTTCGAGCTGGCCAAAGTGAATGCCGACCAGGAACAGGAGCTGGCGGCGCATTTCGGTATCAAGAGCCTGCCCACGATGAAGCTCTTTTTCCAGGGGCAACTGGTCGACGAGCGAATGGGGGCGGTTCCGGAATCAGACATTCGCGCGATGCTCGACAAGCATATCGTTTCGGAGTCGGACAAGTTCATGCAGGCGGCCATGATGGCCTACCAGCAAGGTCAGACCGAACAGGCGCTGGAGATGCTGAATCACGCGCTGGCGAACGATCCGGAGAACGCGCAACTCAAGGTGACCATCGCGCAAATCGTACACGCCCAGGGCGACACCGAGAGTGCGCTGGCGTTGCTGGACAGCCTCGACGAGGAAGGTGCAAAACTAGAAGCTGCGATAAAGTTGCGCGCCGAAATCAATCTCGCGGCCCAACTCGCCGACCTGCCACCGCTGGACGAGATCGAGCAGCGCCTGGCCACGAACCCAAAGGATCTCGAAGCCCTGATGCAAAAGAGCCGCCACCTGACCGCCCAGGGCGATTATGACGACGCGATGGAATGCCTGCTCGCCATCATGCGCATCGACCGCGGGTTCGAGGACGATGCCGGCCGTAAAGGTCTGCTCGAGCTTTTCGACATGCTCGGCGGCGAGCATCCGAGCGTGCAGAAATACCGCCGCAAACTGTTCACGCTTTTACACTAATTCTTTATAAGGGGACCGTATACTTATTTCACGTTCGTGAAATAAGTATACGGTCCCCATGAGATTAACCGCGAGGATGGTGCCTGGCGTGTATCGATGCCAGGCGCTCCTGTGCGACATGGGTATAGATCTGGGTTGTGGACAAGCTGCTATGGCCCAGCAACATTTGCACCGTACGCAGATCCGCACCATGATTGAGCAAATGCGTGGCGAATGCATGACGCAAGGAATGAGGCGAAAACACGGTTTTGATTCCGGCCTTTAGCAGGTGTTTCTTAATATTCTGCCATAGCGCCTGACGGCTGATGCCAACGCCGCGGCTCGACAGGAACAGAGCGTCACCGGGCTTCTTGGCATTTTGCAGATTCGGTCGTCCCTGTTTCAGATACAAAGATAACCAGTGCAGGGCTTCCTCGCCGACCGGCACCACGCGCTCCTTGTTACCCTTACCGACGAGCCGAACCAGCCCGAGGTTCGTGTTGACCTGATTGAGTCGTAGTCCAACCAGTTCGCTAACGCGCAATCCCGAGCTGTACATCAGCTCGAGCATGCAGCGATCGCGCAAGCCATAGGGGCTTTCCAGATCGGGCGCCTGCAATAATTTCTCGACATCTTTTTCCGCCAGCGTCTGGGGCAGGCTGCGATGAATCCTGGGAGAACTTATCAATGCCGTGGGATTATCCTGGCGCTCCCCGCCCCTGATCAGATGGCGGTAGTACTGCTTTAGCGTAGACAGCAGGCGAGCGTTAGAGCGTGCCGAAGCACCGGCATCGAAACGTTCCGCCAGGTACTGCTGGATACAAGCCTGGTCGGCTTCGACAAGGCGACTCCCCCGTTCGCCCAACCACCGCGAGAACTGCCGCAAATCCTGCTGGTAAGCTTGCAGGGTCAAATCGGCCAGGCCTTTTTGCGCCCACAGGCTATCGATAAAGCAATCGATAGCGGGGTCATTGTCAATCGGCGGCGTTTTAACCATAGGCAAAAAAAAGGCACAGCATGCTGTGCCTTTCCAACTTTAAACCATAGCGACTACTACTATCTCTTCTTCTTGGGCTTTGCTGCCCGCGAGGCGGCAGAGATAGATTTGGCTACCTTGCTGAGTTGATCCTTCAAACGTTTGACTTCTTTTGCCAACGCGGCTGCTTTTGCTTCCGCAGCTTTTAATTTTGCCGGAGAAATCACTTTAGCCGTAACTTTTTTCTTGGCAGCAGTAACTTTTTTCTTCACCGCGGCAACTTTTTTCTTCACCGTGGCTTTTTTACTGGCTGCGGGCTTTGCTGCCTTTTTTACAACCTTCTTTTTAACAGCAGGTCGGGTTGCTTTTTTCTTTACGGCAGTCTTCTTGACTGCGGGCTTGGTTGCCTTTTTCTTTACTGCGGGTTTTGCAACTTTGGCCTTCGGCTTTGCTGCGCTTTTTGCTGTCGCCATTATCTGGTCTCCTAGCGTTAATTTACGAAAGTCATTGTAAAAAGCGTCCGCGATAATAACATAGACTCGGAATATTTTTTACGAATGCTGCTAACTGTTTACGTTGTGTATTATAGTTGCGCGATTGAAAAAAGTTACACCAAATTTTTTTTTATTATTATCAACCAGGCTCGATTTTTTTCCAAAAAAATCGAGCACCGAATTTTTGACCTATGTCTGTCAATCAGTATCGTGATTGCGCGTCCGCAAGTTTGTTCAAACAACTTGCCGCCATGTTATACGACAGCCTGCTGATATTTGCGGTACTGTTTGTGGCCACCGGTATTGCGCTGGCTATCAACCAGGGTGAAGCGATCGAGTCGAGCCCGTTGTTCAGCGTCTATCTTCTATTTACGTGGTTCAGTTTCTATGCGTGGTTCTGGCACAAGTCCGGTCAAACCCTTGGCATGCGCGCCTGGAAAATTCGCATCGTATCCGAATTTGGCGGCGACCCCAGCTGGGGCATCTGCTATCTGCGTTTGATATTTGCGTTGCTGTCAATGTTATGTTTCGGCTTAGGTTACCTGTGGCGACTGTTCAGACCCTACACCTGGCACGACAAACTGAGTCAGACCCGTATTATCGACGTATCTTTAGTGGGAGCCGGCAGCAAACAAACCGATGCCGACACCGTGTGACTGTTTTCTGATCAGCAGGTAAATCGCTACCGACAGGAACAGGAGATTGGGAACGACCGCTAGCAACAGGGCATCGATCTTGAACTGTATGCCAAGCTGGGTTAGCAGCCGCTCGACTACCACGAAAGCGAGTCCCAGCAGAATGCCGATCAATATTCTTTGTCCATTACTGGACTGACGCTGGGATCCCAGTACGAAGGGAAACGCCAGCAGGCACATGATTACAACACTCAGAGGCGCAAGAATCTTTTTCCAGAAAACCAGTCTCTCGGCATGCGCATCGAGTCGATTTTCATCGAGAAAGCCCAGATAAGCATACAGGGCAGTGCTCGACATCTGACGCGGCTCGATTGTCAGAACCTGCAGCAATTCGGGTGACAGGTTACCCTCGTAAAGAAGTCGTTCGAAAGTTTGCGTCGTAGCATTCTGCGTCGAGATCGTCGACCGGCTGACCTGCTGCAATTCCCAACCCTGTTCGCGCGGCACCGCGCGTTCCGCTCGCAGCGTGGACAGCAATTTCCCGTCGTGATCGAGCTCGAAGATTTCAATACCGCGTGCAAATCCATTGGGCAGCATGGCCTGAATATGCACCACACTGGATTCGTCCTTTATCCAGAGTCCCCGATTGGACTTGAGCGCCGTCGCCTGCTCCCGCTTCAGGTTCTCTATCTTGCGCGCAACGCTCTCGATGTCAGGCACTACCCATTCAGCCGCCAGAAAACCGATCAGCGCGAGCACCAGGGAAGCCTGTAACACGGCCGCGAGCATTCGTTTGAGTGACATTCCGGACGCCTGCATCGCTATCACCTCGCTGTTACTGGCGAGGGTACCGAGGCTCAGTATCGTTCCGAGCAACGCGGCCAGGGGCATGAACTCCACTATATTTCCAGGGATGCGGAGAACTATGTACTGGAGCACCTGCAGCGGGCCATATCCACCCCGCCCCATGTCATTGAGCTCGCGCACAAGCAAAAAAAACAGGCTCAGGCTGACCAGTACCAGCAGCGCGCCGAGGGTTCCGAGGAATATGCTGCGCTGAATGTAGCGGTTTATGATCATGCCGTTTGCCGCCCGAAAAAGACGCCACGATTTCTCTGATAGAGAAGCGTAAAGGCCAGACCAAGAAACAATAAATGAATCCACCAGAAATTAAGCATAAGCGGGATCTTGTCGTCCTCGAGCTGCGCGCGGGTCAGCGCCAGCAGGTTGTAATACACGATATAGATCAGCAAGGCGAAGCCTACCTTGCCAAAGCGCCCTTTACGCGGAGCGATATAGGCTAGCGGGACGGCAATCAGTGCAAGCACCAACAGTGTCACAGGAATAGCAACACGCCAATAAAATGCGACCTGGTGCTGTAAGTGTCTGGAAGCCCAGAGTTCAACCGGGGTCATCTGCTCCGTTCCTATGCTACTGGAAGCTGGTTTGTTCTTGTTCTCGATCAGAATGCCGTGCTGGTCATAACTGATATGCCTGTGCTCGACTGCTCCCGGTCGACCTTCGTAACGTTCACCGGGCCCGATTACCAGGAACAAATTGCCACTACTCTCCTCGATTTTTTGCCGGCCCTTGTCCGCAGTTTCGAGCACTCGGCGATCATCCCGCCGTTGACTGATAATGATATCCTGCAGTTCCAGCCGGTCGTCGCTTATCGACTCCATAAAAAAAACCAGGTCACCATCCTTACCCTGATTAAACTGGCCCGATTTGATTTGTTGAAACTCGTGCTGGTCTTCCTCTTTATCGATAATCGACTGCGCCTGGCGCTGAACCTGTGCATTCAACCACAGGCTGGAGTAGACACTGAATGCAAAAACCGGCAGCAGGACGACGGCAACCGGCTTGTAAAATTCGCGGTAGCCAACGCCGCAGGCGTTCATGACGACGATTTCATGATCCTTATACATCCTGCCGAAGGCAAATACGATGCCGAGAAACAGGCCAACCGGCAGCAGCTGATTCAGAATGTTGACCGACTGGCTCAACATTACCGGCCATAGGGCCTGTCGCGGAACGTCACCATCGGCAATATCGGCGAGCACTCGCCCCATCGTATTACTGACCAGGATAACGTACAGCACCAGCACTGTTGCAGAGCCGGTCTTCAGAATTTCCCGTGCCAGGTAACCTGTGATTATATTCGTCATCAGTATTAAAATTACGCTCGAGCATCCAAGCCTGCTGCCGGCCAGCTTAAACCAGGCTGAACCGTCCCGGACGACACCGCTTTTTACGGCGCTGTCAGGACATTTTCGACTGGTTTTTTCTGACGCTTCACGTATCTTATCGCGTTATCCAAACAATCAACACCAGGAAAGTCATGGAATTCAGCCTCAAACACAATACTCCCGAAAACGCGCGTGGCGCCTGCCAGGTGCTTACCGTTGGCCAGGCGCGCAAACTGTCGAAAAACGGCCAGCGCGTCGACAAGGCATGCAAGAGTGTTCTGAGTTCGGTACTGAAACGCGGTGATATGGAAGGCAGGCTCGGCCAGACCCTGCTGTTGCCACAGGTACCCGGCCTCGCGGTGCAGCGCGTGCTGCTTCAATGCCATCGCCAAAGCGCTTGCCGATTCAGGCGCTCGTGACGCAGAATTCTACCCGGAAGACGTCAAGCTCAAGGGACGCGACCTGGCCTGGAAAGTTCGTCACGCCGCGCTCACGCTCGCCAATATCGATTATCGCTTCGATCAGCTCAAGAGTGGTAAATCCGAGCGCCCCAGGGGTTTGCGCAAACTAGGATTCAATGTCGCGCGCGGTGACGCGGCGAAAGCCGGGAAGGCAATCGACCAGGCGAGCGCGATCAGCGCCGGTATGAGCCTGGCGCGTGACCTCGGTAACCTGCCTGCCAACGTCTGTACCCCGAGCCATATCGCAAAAACGGCACGGCAGCTTGCCAGCGGCGAAAAACGACTGCGGGTTACAGTTCTCGACGAAGCCGATATGAAGAAGCTGAAGATGGGTTCGCTGCTATCGGTAAGCGCCGGCAGCCGGCAGCCGGCAAAACTGATCGCGCTCGAGTATCGCGGCGCGGCCGCCAAGGAGCAGCCGATTGCCCTCGTGGGCAAGGGCGTCACCTTCGATACCGGCGGCATCTCGCTCAAGCCCGGCGCAGCCATGGACGAAATGAAATTCGACATGTGTGGTGCGGCATCGGTACTCGGCACGCTGAAAGCCGTCAATCAGATGCAGCTGCCCATCAACGTGGTCGGGATCGTTCCAGCCACCGAAAACATGCCTGACGGCCTGGCTACCAAACCAGGCGATATCGTCACCAGCATGTCAGGGCAGACCATCGAAATTCTAAATACCGACGCCGAGGGCCGGCTGATTTTATGCGATGCGTTGACCTATGCCGGTAAATTCAAACCACGCTGCGTGATCGATATCGCCACCCTGACCGGAGCCGCCATTATCGCGCTCGGCAAGGTTCCATCGGCGGTACTGGGCAACAACCGCGGCCTGGTCGACGCCCTGATCAAGTGCGGCCAGCAGATCGAGGATAAAATCTGGGAACTGCCCCTGTGGGACGAGTACCAGGACCAGCTCAAGAGCAATTTTGCCGACATGGCGAACATCGGCGGTCGCGACGCGGGTACCATCACCGCGGCCTGCTTCCTGTCACGCTTCACCAAGGAATATAAATGGGCGCACCTGGATATCGCCGGCACAGCCTGGAAGTCAGGTGAAGAAAAAGGCGCCACCGGCCGCCCGGTACCGCTGCTGACGCAGTATATCCTGAGCCAGGTGAAGCCGTGACGCGAATCGATTTTTACCAGCTGAATCCCGCGCGCCATCGCTATGACCAGGTGGTGTGTCAGCTGTGCCAGAAGGCCTATGACAGCCAGCAGCTTACCCTGCTATTAACCCGCGACCCGCAGCAGAGCCAGCACCTCGATCAGAAGCTGTGGACATTTCGCGACGACAGCTTCGTGCCACACGACAGCGAGGAAGTCGAGGGACTGGTCACGCCGATACTGATTCACGACGACCCGGACCCCGGGAGCAATCGGCAACTACTGATCAACCTGTCGACCACGGTACCGATTTATTTTGCCCAGTTCGAACGGGTCATCGAACTGGTTACCGAAGATAACAGGCAACAGGCTCGCGAGCACTACGGTTTTTACAAGGAACGTGGTTATCCGCTCAACCACGTCAACTTATGAGCGATCAGAACAACATCCCGATATTAACCGACCTGATCGAATCCGGAGAGGAAATCAGCATTGCCGACCTCGGTCTCGATGAAGAACTGGGCCTCGGGGCAGAGGATCCCGCGATCGTCGATACCGGGGCCGAGCAGATGGGCGAGACCGACGATACCGACGCCGAGCTGGTCGTGGTCGTGGTCGATCCATTCAAGAACAATCCTGCGCTCGAGCAAAACATCCGACGCATCCTCGACGAACACATGGAACTCGCCTGGCAGGAAATCAAACTCGCCATCCAGAAAGAACTCGACAAGCTCTGAAGTAACAGGACCGCTATTGCGTCTTCCAGCAACGATAGAAACAGTGCAAAACGCGCAGGGGGCAAGGTATAATCGCGCCCTTTGATTTGCGCCGCCAGAGAGATGGACAAAACTTACGATCCGCATTCGATTGAACAGACCTGGTACCAGCGCTGGGAAGAAAAGGGTTATTTTGCCGCCAGCGGCGACGGCGACCCCTACTGCATCGTGATCCCGCCACCGAACGTGACCGGCAGCCTGCACATGGGTCACGCCTTCCAGGATACGATCATGGATACGCTGATTCGCTACCATCGCATGAAGGGTGACAATACCCTGTGGCAGCCGGGCACCGATCACGCCGGTATCGCGACGCAAATGGTCGTCGAGCGTCAACTTGGGCAGGAAGGCAAAACCCGCCACGACCTGGGCCGCGACGCCTTCACCGAACGCGTGTGGCAATGGAAGGCGGAATCCGGCGACACGATTAC
Source organism: Gammaproteobacteria bacterium (assembly GCA_009937625.1). Lineage (GTDB taxonomy): Bacteria > Pseudomonadota > Gammaproteobacteria. Next base: position 16,563 of record JAACFA010000033.1, read on the forward strand.
GCGTCAACTGCGCCGCATGGGCGCCTCGCCGGACTGGTCGCGCGAACGTTTTACAATGGACGACGGGCTTTCCGCCGCGGTGCAGGAAGTGTTAAACGCCTGGTTAACTGGGACCCGGTACTGCATACGGCGATCTCCGATCTCGAGGTCCTCAACGAAGAGGAAAAGGGATATCTCTACCACGTGCGTTACCCGCTGGTCGACGGTCCGATCAACGGCGTTACCCATCTGGAAATCGCGACCACCCGCCCCGAAACGATTCTTGCCGACGGCGCACTCGCGGTTAGCCCCGGGGACGAGCGCTACCGGGATTTCGTCGGCAAACGAGTGCAGGTGCCGATGACGACGCGCATCATCCCGATTATAACCGACGACTACGTCGACCCCGAGTTCGGTACCGGCTGCGTCAAGATCACCCCGGCACATGACTTCAACGATTACGAGGTCGGGCAACGCCACGAAATGGAAGTGATCAACCTGTTCACGATCGACGCGGTGATGAATGAAAACGCGCCACCCGGCTACCAGGGCATGGATCGTTTCGACGCCCGGGACAAGATCGTCAAGGATCTCGAAGCCGCCGGGTTGTTGGTCAAGGTCGAGGATCATGTCTATAAACGGCCTTATGGAGACCGGTCGGGCGTGGTCATCGAACCCTACCTGACCGATCAGTGGTTCGTGCGCGCCGAGCCGCTAGCCAAGCCTTCGATCGCGGCGGTCAAGGACGGCAGAATTCGCTTTATTCCGGAGAACTGGAGCAAAACCTATTACAACTGGATGGAAGACATCCAGGACTGGTGCATCTCGCGCCAGCTCTGGTGGGGTCACCGTATCCCCGCCTGGTACGACAACTACGGCAACGTTTATGTCGCCGCGAGCATCGAGGAAGTGCGCGAAAAGTACGGCCTGGCGGCCGATATCGAACTAACCCAGGACGAAGACGTGCTCGATACCTGGTTTTCATCCGCGCTGTGGCCGTTTAGCACGCTCGGCTGGCCCGACCGCGAGGATCCGGCACTGCAGAGTTTTTATCCGACCAGCGTGCTGGTGACCGGCTTCGACATAATCTTTTTCTGGGTAGCGCGCATGATCATGTTCGGCCTCAAGTTCATGGACGAAGTGCCATTCCACCAGGTTTACATTCACGGCCTGGTGCGCGATGCCGACGGCAACAAGATGTCTAAGTCTAAGGGTAACGTGCTCGACCCGCTGGATCTGATCGACGGCATTTCCCTCGACGACCTGCTGGCCAAGCGCACCACCGGCCTGATGCAGCCGGAGATGGCTCCAAAAATAGAGGCCGCTACGCGCAAGCATTTTCCCGACGGGATCCCGGCCTACGGCACCGACGCCCTGCGCTTTACCTTTACCGCGCTGGCTACTACCGGACGTGATATTCGATTCGATCTGGGACGAATCGAAGGCTATCGCAACTTCTGTAACAAGCTGTGGAACGCGACGCGCTACGTGTTGCAAAACACCGAGGGCGAAGACTGCACCGCGGGCAGCCCGACGCTGGCGGACCGCTGGATCATCGCACGCCTGCAGCAGGTCAGCGGCGATATCGCCAACCACATCGAAAACTATCGCTTCGACCTGGTGGCACGGGATCTCTACGAATTCGTCTGGAACGACTATTGCGACTGGTACATCGAACTCTCCAAGCCGGTTCTGTACTCCGACGACTACCCGGTCGCGGCCAGGAAAGCTGCACGCCACACGCTGGTCACGGTGCTCGAATCCATTCTGCGGCTGTTGCATCCCGTTATGCCCTACATCACCGAGGAACTCTGGCAACGCGTCGCGCCGCTGGCCTGGATCGAGGGCGAAACCATTATGCGGCGCGACTATCCCGAGTCAGATCCTGCGCTGATCGACGACGCGGTGCTGGCGGAGCTCGACTGGGTCAAACAATTCATCATGGGCGTGCGCCAGATTCGATCCGAAATGGATATCAAACCCGGCCGGCCGTTACCCGTCATCTGCCAGCATGGCAGTAGCGAAGATCAGCAGCGCATCGAAAACAATCGGGGGCTGCTGCAGGCGCTGGCGAAACTGGAGTCGATTACCTGGCTCGATGCCGCAGCGCAAGCGCCCGAATCCGCGACCTCGCTGGTCGGCGAAATGCAGCTGCTAATACCGCTGGCGGGACTGATCGACAAACAGGCAGAGCTAGCGCGGTTGCAGAAAAATATCGCCCGGCTGGAGCAGGACGCCGAGCGCATCAATACCAAGCTGTCGAATGAAAACTTCGTTTCGCGGGCGCCGGAAGCCGTGGTCGCGAAAGAAAAGGAAAAGCTCGCCGAAGCCGAATTCGCGCTCAACAGCCTGCGGGCTCAGGCGGAGCGTATCGCTGCCATATAACAAGAGGCCGAGTTCGACAGCCCTCTCGAATCACATCCGGGCTTTGCGGGCCCGGTGGATACTCGCTGGTAAGCGGGATTTAACAATGAACTTTCTGCAGCACCCCTGTTCAAAACACCTATAAATTCAAACCAAAGCAAGGGGAGTAGGATGATCGGATTAGTAGAAAAACTGGATGTGCCAACGCAGACGATGAGCGAACTGCTGTCGAAGCTGGAAGCGCCTTTCCTGTTATTTATCAGGGTATATGTTGCCTGGGTGTTCCTGAAATCGGGTATGCACAAGATTAGCGACTGGGAAACCACGCTGGTCCTGTTCGAGTACGAGTACCAGGTACCGTTATTGAACTTCGAACTGGCGGCTTACCTTGCCACCTTTGGTGAACTGGTGTTGCCGGTATTCCTGATTGCAGGACTCGGCACCCGCTTCACCGCCATCGCGCTAAGCTTCGTCAATATCATGGCCGTGATCTCTTATTACGCCACGCTGGCCAAGGGCGCCGGTCTGGTTTGGCATTACCTGTGGGGTTCGATGCTGCTGACTAGCATCATCTATGGCGGCGGATTATTCTCCATCGACCGCTGGCTCAAATCGAAACTGGGTAAGGACTAGGGCTGCCGGACGATGCGGTCATGAGCGGATGACTGGATAAGGCTTTAGGCGGCCGACGACCGACGGGAACGCGGCATACCATTGTCGGTAACGCCGATCCCAGACTCCAACCAGTTTCTTGCGAGCGAGCCTGCTTGAAAAACTGGCAAGCGGAATAAAGTGATTGTGACCGATGCCGTCGATCACCACCAGGCGGAACTCGTCGAAACCGATTCGCTGCACCAGTATTTTGGTTGGATTCAAATCGTGAAACACGATCCATTGATCATACAGGTCCTGTTTGAGATTTTCGATTTCATTGACGATCCAGTCGTTGAAGCGGCGGTCATCCCCGACCAGGTAGTGTTGCAGCGACCTGGAAACCCTGCCATCGTCATCCAGCACCAGGTCAAACACCGCACCCATACCCAGGTTGGTTTTAACCAGTCCATGAAATGAGGTCAGGTGATGAAAATCGACGTTGCGGCCTCGCAGGCTGCGATAATATTTCACTTCCCGCCAGAAACGCCCGACGCGACATTCGGGATGCAAAACCTTGATACAGTATTTCGCTTCCCTCGGGTGTCGATAACAGGCACGGTCGGAGCCTTCGGCAACGAGATCCTGCGCGGACAGTGAAACCGTATCGCTCATAAAGAAAGCGTTAGCGGGAAGACTAAGGAGTCATGGTTCATCCCTGAACCAGTCTCCTGGCAAGAGGAATTGCCGCTTAATCGGCCTGGCGACGCATCCTTGTCTTCAGGCATCTCGACCGTATCGCCGACAATTTTCTGCCGAATCGCGGTCGGACGTTCCAGCTTCTTGTAGTCGACCTCGCCATTGCTTTCCGGTTGAATCGCGGTGGCGCCCTGCACTTCCGACAACACCCTGTCCTTGCCGAGGCCCGTAGCCACCATCGTCACGCGCAGTTCACCATCATTCATGTTCGAGTCGATGACGGTTCCGACCACGACGTTGGCATCGGCGGAAGCCAGCTCGGTGATCGCGGTACCGACGTCGTCGAGTTCACCGATGGCCAGATCCAGCCCCGCGGTAACGTTGACCAGTATGCCCTGGGCCCCGGAAATATTGACGTCTTCCAGCAGTGGCGAAGCGATTGCGGCCATCGCCGCTTCCTTGGCGCGATTGTCGCCGGTAGCGACACCCGAACCCATCATTGCCATACCCATTTCGGACATGACCGTGCGCACGTCGGCAAAGTCGACATTGATCAGGCCGGGGCAGGTAATCAGCTCGGCGATGCCCTGTACCGCGCCGCGCAATACGTCGTTCGCCTTTTCGAAAACTTCCAGCAGCGAGGTCTGCTTGCCGAGCACCGGCATCAGCTTGTCGTTCGGAATAGTGATTAGCGAATCGACCACGCTGGAGAGTTCCTTGATGCCCACGTCAGCCTGTGACATGCGCTTGCTGCGTTCGAAGCCGAACGGCTTGGTTACGACCGCGACCGTCAGAATTCCCATTTCCTTGGCAATCTGCGCAATCACGGGCGCCGCACCCGTGCCGGTACCGCCACCCATGCCGGCTGTAACGAACAGCATGTTCGAGCCTTCGATCACTTCCTGGATACGTTCGCGATCTTCCAGCGCCGCCTGCCGCCCGATACCCGGATCGGCGCCAGCGCCCAGCCCCTTTGTTATGCTGGCGCCAATTTGCATTGTCGTTCGCACTTCCATCTTCTTCAGCGCCTGTACGTCGGTATTGACACACATGTACTCGACCCCTTCTATCCCGGCCGAAACCATGTGCTGTACGGCGTTGCCGCCACCACCACCGACACCAATGACCTTGATTACCGGGTCTTTGGAGTGTGAATCCATCAGTTCAAACATGTCTTAGTCCTCTTGCTTTTAATTAAAAATTGCCCTGAAACCAGCTTTTCATTCTCGCCAAAAGCCCGGCCTCGTTTTGATCGTCCAGTTGATAACCGGACAAGCCGGACTGCTGCCTGTTTCCAAACAGCAACAGCCCAACACCCGTCGCATGTATCGGGTTGCGAACCACGTCAACCAGCCCCGATACATACTGTGGATAGCCCAGTCGGACCGGCATATGGAATATTTCCTCCGCCAGCTCGATCGCGCCTTCCATTTTCGAACTGCCCCCGGTCAGTACTACCCCGGCGGCGCATATTTCCTCGAACCCGCTGCGGCGCAACTCCGCCTGCACCAGGCTCAACAACTCCTCGTAACGCGGCTCCACCACCTCGGCCAGCGTTTGCCTTGCCAGCCGCCGAGGCTCGCGATCGCCGACACTGGGCACCTCGATGGTTTCGTCATCGGCTGCCAGCTGGCGCAGCGCGCAGGCGTACTTGACCTTCAAATCGTTGGCGTACTGGGTCGGCGTGCGCAGCGCCACCGCGATATCGTTGGTGACCTGGTCGCCGGCGATCGGAATGACCGCGGTATGACGAATCGCGCCGTCCGAGAACACCGCGATATCGGTGGTGCCCCCGCCTATGTCTACCAGGCACACGCCCAGTTCCTTTTCATCGTCGGTCAGGACCGAGCTGGCGGAGGCCAGCTGCTCGAGAATCACGTCGTCGACCTCGAGACCGCAACGACGCACGCATTTGATGATATTCTGGGCCGCACTGACGGCCCCGGTTACCAGGTGCACCTTGGCCTCGAGCCGAACCCCTGACATGCTGATCGGGTCGCGAATACCCTCGGAGTTATCGATCACGAATTCCTGCGGCAGCACGTGCAGGATGCGCTGGTCGGCCGGTATCGCAACCGCCTTGGCGGCGTCGATGACGCGCGCCACGTCCGCCGGGGTAACTTCCTTTTCCTTGATAGCGACAATGCCGTGCGAGTTGATGCTGCGGATATGGCTGCCGGCGATACCCGCGTAAACCGAGCGAATCTGGCAGCCCGCCATCAGCTCGGCCTCTTCGACCGCACGCTGGATCGACTGCACCGTCGACTCGATATTGACCACGACACCTTTCTTCAGGCCGCGCGAGGGCTGAGTGCCGATACCGATAATTTCGATATCGCCCTCGACGGTAACCTCGCCGACGATCGCCACCACCTTGGAGGTGCCGATATCAAGTCCGACGATCAGGTTGCTGGATGTCTTTTTAGACATTGCTGTTACTCCAGATTGATGCCTTGTCGCTACCCTGTAGCGCTTCCTGTTTCCAGGAAACGGCAAAGCCGTTGCTATAGCGCAAATCGAGGCGCTGGATCTGTTCGCGCCGCGGCAGGATTTGTTGTTCGTAAATACTGACCAGCCGATCTATCCTGCGCTCGACATCCTGCCTGCCAAGCTTTATTTTCAGGCCGTTGATCAACTCGACGTCAAGCGCACCGCGGCTGTCGATATGCAACGCCACGACCCGCTCGTCGACGCTGGCGAAGCGCGCGGTCAGCGCATGGTACTGGCGCAGTGCCCACTCCGGCCGGTGACTGGCGGAATATACGAGCGGCAGATGGCCGAATGCCCCGCTGTCCGCCTCGTATACCCTGGCCCTGTCACTCAACAGGTGCCGCTCGTCCCAGCGCGCCACGGGTTTCTTCTCGGTAATGGTTACCCGCACCCGATCGGGCCAGACTCGGCGTACCGAAACCGAGTCGGTCCAGGATTTGTCGTGCAGCACGCGCTGCATCTGATGAATGTCCAGAGAAAAGAATCCCTGACCGATAAATGGTTGTAATGCCTGTTCGATCTCGTCCTGATCGAGGTACTCGAAGGTTCCCGCAAGCTGAATACTGCGGATCGGGAGTATCTCGTCCATGCGCGACAGGTGGTATCCGGCGAATGCAATCGGCACCAGCAGAAAAATCCAGTTGTAGGATTTGCGCCATTGGAACGATCTGGGCTGCGCCGCCGGTATCTTGCGTTTTGCCTGGGCGGCCTGCTTGCGAAACCTAAACATCAGTATCATCTCCTGTCAGCGTCGCTTCGAGAATCCGGAGCACCAGGTCAGGCATTTCCAGCCCAACGGCGCGGCCCGCCATCGGTACCAGGCTGTGATCGGTCATACCCGGGACGGTGTTGACTTCGATGATCCACGGCTGCTGCTCGGCATCGAGCATCAGGTCGACTCGACCCCAGTCGCTCACCCGGGTAGCGCGGATGGTGGCGCGCACCAGGTCATTGATCTGATCGACTTTGTCATCGTCGAGACCGCTGGGGCAGGTATAAACGGTGTCGTCGGCGAGATACTTGGCTTCGTAATCGTAAAATTCGCGCGGGGTATCGAGCTTGATCAACGGCAACACGTCATCGCCGACAAAAGCCGCGGTGTACTCGCCGCCAGTGATGAACTTCTCGGCGAACACGGCACCATAACGGCGCGCCTTTTCCCAGGCAGGCAACAAGTCGTCGGCCTGGTGCACCGGGGTCATGCCAATGCTGGATCCCTCGAGCACCGGCTTGACAAACACCGGCAGGCCGAAATCCTGCAACAAACGTTCACAATCGGCCTCGCTGTAAAGTTCGATGAAATCGGGCGTCGGGATGCCGCTGCATCGAATCACTTTCTTGGTCAGCACCTTGTCCATGGTTAACGCCAGCGCGCCAACTGCGCTGCCGGTGCTCGGAATTCCAAGAAAGTCCAGCACCGCTCTGATACTGCCATCCTCGCCGCCGCGTCCGTGCAGCACGTTGAACACTCGGTCGACCTCGAGCTCGGCCAGTTGGTGAAAGGCAGGCGCCTGCAAATCTACCGGGACGGCGTCGACACCGGCTTCCAGCAACGCCTGGTAAACCGCGTTACCGCTTTTTAACGACACCTCGCGCTCGGCCGAATCGCCACCCATCAGTACCGCCACCCGGCCACATTTCGCGGCGGCATCGGCGGCGGCTTTCTGTATGACAGTGCTCATAGCGCCTCCCCCACGATGCGCACCTCGGTTTCCAGTTCGACGTCGAAGCGCTCGGCCACGGTTCGACGCACGTATTCGATCAGCGCCTCGACATCCTGCGCGGTGGTGTGTTCGTTGCTGATAATGAAATTGGCATGCTTATCGGAGACGCAGGCGGTGCCGAGACAATGGCCCTTGAGACCAGCGGCTTCGATCAATTGCGCCGCGTGCTTACCCCTGGGATTCTTGAATACCGAGCCGCAGGAAGGCAGGCCTATGGGTTGCGTGTCATTGCGTTGCCGCAGCAACTGGCGGATATTCGAGACCTCGTCGGCCGCACGCGGCTCGAAATGAAATATCGCCGCCGCAAACCATTCCGAGCCTGGCAGCGCAACATTGCGATATCCGATTTCGAAATCCTGCGGCCTACGTTCGATCAACCTGCCCCGGCGATCGATCATGATTACCCGCTGCACCGCGGCCCAGGTCTCACCGCCAAAGGCGCCTGCATTCATCGCCAGCGCACCGCCGATCGTGCCGGGTATCCCGGCAAAGAAATCCGCGCCGGCAAGATTCTGTTTGTGGCAGAACTTGGCCAGCTTGGCGCAGCTGACGCCGCATTCGACATACAGGCTAGCGTCGTCTTGCAGGCGAATTTCACTGAGTGCATTCAGCGGCGCCACGACCTGGCCCCGGAATCCACCATCCCGCACCAGCAGATTGCTGCCCAGGCCGACCCAGAGTAGCTCGACATCAGGGTCCAGCACGGCGAGGAAGGCCTGTAAATCCTGCAGGTCCGCGGGCACGTAGTAGCGGTCGGCGGGCCCGCCCAGGCGCCAGCTGGTGTGTTTCGACATCGGCTCGTCGAACATCAGCTTGCCCCTGATGGATGCTTTGGCGGCCACGTTCATTTACCCTTCCCGGCCGGTTGGTGCCGAGCCAGAAATTCCGCCGCCCAGGCGCCAATACTGCCCGCGCCGAGGGTAACGAAAACATCATCGTCCTGTAATACGGTTTCGAGCACCTCGTCGAGCCCCTCTAGACTCTCGACGAAGACCGGGTCGACCTTGCCACGACCGCGAATCGAGCGCGCCAGCGAGCGACCGTCCGCATCCTTGATATGCGCCTCGCCAGCCGGATATACATCCAGCAGAATCAACTGATCGACCTCCGACAGGACCTGGGTAAAGTCTTCGAACAGATCCCGCGTGCGGGTATATCGATGCGGCTGGAACAGCACTGCCAGACGCTTGTCGGGCCAGGCTGCCCGAATACCGGCCAGGGTCGCCGCAATCTCATTGGGATGATGCGCATAATCGTCGATATGCATGATCTTGCCATTGGCAAGCTGCAGCCCCGTGGTGATCTGGCAGCGACGACCGATGCCGGAAAACTCCGACAGCGCCTTGCAAATCGCCTGCGGCGAAACGCCCAGCTCCCAGGCGATGGCAACCGCGGCGGTGGCATTGAGCACGTTATGCTTGCCGGTCAGGTTCAGTTCGATCTCGAGGGCATCGTCGGCATCCGGCAGCTGCACGCTGAAGCGACTGCGGGCGCCATACGCCGCGACCGCGGTTATGCGCACATCGGCATCCTCAGCCTCGCCGTAGGTCAGCACCGGGCGCGACACCTGATCCATGATTTCACGCACCACCGGATCGTCGATACACAGCACCGCGAGTCCGTAGAACGGCAAGTGATGCAGAAATTCTACAAAGGCCTGCTTGAGCCGCTCGAAGTCTCCCTCGTAGGTCGACAGGTGATCGTTATCGATGTTGGTGACTATCGCCATCATCGGCTGTAGATACAGAAAAGACGCGTCGGACTCATCCGCCTCGGCTACCAGGTAATCGCTCAGTCCCAGCCGCGCGTGGCGACCCGAACTAATAAGCTTGCCGCCGATGACATAGGTGGGATCGATATCGCCGCTGGCCAGCACGCTTGCCACCAGGCTGGTGGTAGTAGTTTTACCGTGGGTGCCGGCTACCGCGATACCGCGGCGGAAACGCATCAGCTCCGCCAGCATCTCGGCGCGCCGCACCACCGGGATACGCTGTTCGCGCGCCGCTTCGAGCTCGGGATTATCCGCATCGATGGCGGTCGATACCACGACCACGTGCGCATCGGCCACGTTTTCCCGCCGATGCCCGATGGTCACTTCGATGCCGAGCTCGCGCAGGTGCCGAACCATCGCACTGTCGGCAATGTCCGAGCCGCTGATATGATAATTAAGGTTATGGAATACCTCGGCAATACCGCTCATGCCGGCGCCGCCGATACCGGTGAAATGTATATTGCGAATGCGCCGCATGAAGTGCTTGGAACTAACCGTCATGACAGTGCTCCGGCCAGAATGCCGTCAGCCAGGCGCTCGGCCGCATCGGCCCGGAAACAGGCGCGGGCATTGAGTGCCATTTCCACCAGTGCGGGCCGATTCTGCTGAAAAAATTTCAGCTTCAGCGCCAGGCTCTCGGCACTCAAATCGGGCTCGGCGATAATCTGTGCAGCGCCGTTTTGTTCGAGGAAAAGAGCGTTGTGGTACTGGTGATTATCGACCGCGTAGGGAAACGGAATCAACAGCGCGGCGACCCCGGTCGCAGCCAGTTCCGCGATTGTCAGGGCGCCGGCACGGCAGACCACCAGGTCAGCCCAGACATAGGCCGCCGGCATATCCTCGATAAAGCTGACCACCTCGGCCTCGACCCTGGCGTTGCGGTAATTCTGCTCGCAAACGGCCACGTGCCGGTCGCCGCACTGATGCCGGACCCGGGGACGTTGATCCCGGTCCAGACAGGCAATCGCCTCGGGCAGAAACTGGTTCAGCGCGGCCGCCCCGAGGCTGCCCCCGATTACCAGCAATTGCAGCGGCTTATCCATCCTGGCCTGCAGGCGCGCGGCAGGATCGCCCAGGTCGGCGAAACTGGCGCGTACCGGATTGCCGATGCATTCGCTGCGCGGTACCGACTGCGCAGCATCCGGAAACGCGAAAAAACTGCGCGTTGCGAACCGGCTTAGAATCCGATTGGTCAGGCCGATGATCGAATTCTGTTCGTGCAGGTAGAGCGGGATATTGAGCAACCAGGCCATCAGGCCGCCGGGACCGGCGACAAAGCCGCCCATGCCCAGAACCGCCTTGGGCCGGGTACGGCGCAGCACTTGCAATGCCTGCCAGCAGGCGCGTAACAGGCGAAACGGCGCCAGCACCAGCGTAACCATGCCCTTACCGCGCAAGCCCTGCACGCTCAACCATTCGATCGCGAAATCGGCCGCTGGCACTACCCTTGCCTCGATGCCGGAACGGGTGCCAAGCCAGACGATGCTTTCGCCACGTTGGCGCAGATTTTCAGCCACCGCCAGCGCCGGGAACACGTGCCCGCCGGTACCGCCCGCCATCACCAGGATCGGTTTTTGCATGGCAGTACTCATCGGCGCTTCACCGCCTTGCGACGTGCGCCGGGCACGGTATCGCCCTGCTGGCACTCGTAGTAGACCCGCAGCACGAGACCAACCGCAAACGACATGCTGAGAATCGAATTACCGCCATAGCTGATGAACGGCAGGGTCAAACCCTTGGTGGGCAACGCGCCCATGTTGACGCCTATGTTGATCACCGCCTGTAGCGTGATCAGCAGGCCCACACCGTAGGCCAGGTAGGCACCGAAAGCCTGTTGCTTCTGCAGGGCCATGCGGGCAATCGAAAAGCAGCGCAGCGCAAACAGCCCGAACAGGCTGATCAACAGCACCTGGCCGACAAAGCCGAACTCTTCGGCGAATATGGCAAACATGAAATCGGTGTGCGCTTCGGGCAGGTAAAACAGCTTTTGAATACTGCCTCCCAGGCCCGAACCGAACCAGCCGCCGCTGCCGATGGCAATCAATGATTGCGTCAACTGGAAACCGCTGTTGAACGGATCGGCCCAGGGATCGATGAACGACGTGATGCGCGCCAGGCGATAAGGCGATGACACCGCCAGCAAGCCCATGATACAGAGGGTGCCGATGACAAACAGGATGAACTGGCCGAAGCGCACGCCACCGAGGAAAATCAGGCCCAGGCCGGTCATCAGCAATACCGCCGCGGCGCCGAAATCGGGCTCCATTACCAGCAGACCGCTGGCGACGGCGAGTATCAGCATCGGTTTGATGAAGCCCATGGTATTGGTCTGTATCTCGTCGGTGCGCCGGATCAGGTAGCCGCTCAGATAGATAATGAGAAACAGCTTGGCGACCTCCGATACCTGGAAGGTAAACAGGCCGAAGTTCAGCCAGCGCGTGCTGCCGTTCACGGTATGACCGACACCGGGGATCAGCACGCATGCAAGCAGGATGATCGAGCCCAGCATCAGCACCATGCCGTTGTTACTCCAGAATCTGAGCGGAATCCTGCAGGCGAACCAGACCAGTGCCAGGCTCAGCAGGATACGCAGAAACTGACGCTTGGCGTAATAGAATGGATCCTGGGTTTGCTGGTCGGCGATGCCGATCGATGCCGAGGCCACCATTACCAGGCCGATGCAAATCAGCGTCAGGTAAATCAGCAGGGTCACGCGGTCGTAATCCTCCGCTAGCGTCGGCTCCACCCTGGACGCCAGGTTACCAGTCTTGATCGCCTGGCTAGTCATTTGCCAACTCCCTGACCCGCTGCATGAAATCTTCACCGCGCTGTTCGAACTTTTCATACATGTCGAAACTGGCGCAGGCTGGCGCCAGCAGCACGCAGTCGCCGTTGACCGCGGCCTGCTGCGCGCGTCGCACCGCCGCGCGCATGTCTGGCACCAGCTCGATGTCGCTAGCGCCCCGCCAGGCCTGCTGCAGGCGCGGCGCATCTTGTCCCAGCAGCAACACCAGCTTGACCCTGTCGCGAATGGTATCCGTCATCACCGACATATCCGCGCCCTTGGACTGCCCCCCGGCGATCAGTATCACCGGCCGCTCGCGGCCCTCGATCGACGCTTTTGCCGCGCCGACGTTGGTTGCCTTGGAATCGTTAATCCATTCGACCCCGTCGATTTCGGCGACCCACTGACTACGGTGCGGAATGCCCGCAAAATCCCGCAGCGCGCCCACGATCGCGGCGCGCGAAATATCGAGAACGTTGGCGATCGCCATCGCCGCCAGGCAGTTGGCCCAGTTGTGCCGCCCGCTGATCTTGAGCTCGTTGACTTTTATCCACGCTTCGTCGCGATGCGCCAGCGCGTAGCCGTCGTTCTCGACCAGCCTGAACTCTGCGGCCGAGGAAGGATCCAGGCTAAAGCAGACATCGTCGACATCGTGCCGTGTCAACGAGTCGTCGAGATTGCTGACGCAGGTAACGGCATTGCGATAAATACCCAACTTGGCCTGTATGTACTCGTCATAGTCGGCGTAACGGTCGAGGTGGTCTTCGCACAGGTTCAACACGGCCGCGACCCGGGGACGCAGAGAGGTGGTGGTCTCGAGCTGGTAGCTGGATAGCTCGAGCACGTAATAATCGGGTTTCTCGGCCAGCAGATCGAGCGCGGCGGTACCGATGTTACCGCCGACCGCGACCTTGTTGCGGTCCCGTTCGATCATCGCCCCGACCAACGTGGTAACAGTGCTCTTGCCGTTGGAACCGGTGATTGCGATCACCGGCTTGTCCACCAGGCGCGCAAAAAGTTCGACGTCGCCGAGCACCGTCTTGCCGCGTTCTGCCGCCGCTTCGATCTCGGGCTGGCGCACCGAAAGCCCCGGACTGACGACGATGACGTCGGCCCAGTTGGTCAACTCCGCAGCCAGCGCACCGGGATAGAAGTCGACCGCTTCGAAACCTGCCTTCAACTGCCCCAGGTAGGGCGGAATATCGCGCGTATCCTGAATCCGGCAGCGGTAACCGCACTCGAGCAGGTAAGCAGCCACCGAGTAACCGCTAACGCCGAGGCCGACTACCAGGTAGTTGACGTCTGCAAGCGCTGTCGACTGTTGACTCACGTTTAGCATTACCGAATCTTTAAACTCGCCAGGCCGATCAGCACCAGCACCACGGTGATGATCCAGAAGCGCACGATGATGCGCGGCTCGGGCCACCCCTTTAGCTCGTAGTGATGATGCAGCGGCGCCATGCGAAAAATGCGACGGCCGGTCAGTTTGAAGGAAGCGACCTGCAGCATGACCGATACCGTCTCGACCACGAAGATACCGCCCATGATGAAGAGCACCAGTTCCTGCCGCACGATCACCGCCAGCACGCCGAGCGCGGCGCCCAGCGACAGCGCGCCGACGTCGCCCATGAAAACCTGTGCCGGGTAGGTATTGAACCAGAGAAAGCCGAGACCCGCGCCGACCAGCGCACCGCAGAACACAACCATTTCACCGACGCCCGGAACGTAGGGAATACCGAGATAATTGGAAAAATTGAAGTTCCCCGTCAGGTAGGCAAATACGCCCAGCGCGCCGCCGACCAGCACGGTCGGCAGGATTGCCAGCCCATCCAGTCCGTCGGTCAGGTTGACCGCGTTGCTGCTGCCGACGATAACAAAATAAGACAGCACCACGTAAAACCAGCCGAGATCGATCAGTATGTCCTTGATAAACGGCACGATAAGCTGGGTCTCGATCGGGAACTGGGCGGTGTTGAACAGCGCCAGCGCCGCGCTCAGGCCGATAACGGACTGCCAGAAATACTTGGACCTGGCCGACAGTCCCTTTGAATTGCCGTAAACGATTTTCTTGAAATCGTCGATCCAGCCGATGATCCCGAAACCAATGGTGACGAATAGCACTACCCAGACGAAACGCGACGACAGGTCGCTCCACAACAGGGTGCTGGTTACGATCGCTACCAGGATTAACGCGCCGCCCATGGTCGGCGTGCCGGCCTTGGAAAAATGACTCTCGGGGCCATCGACGCGCACGCTCTGCCCGATCTTGTAACTGCTCAGGTAATTGATCATAACCGGCCCTACGATCAGGGCTATCAGGAGCGCGGTCAGCACCCCCAGAATAGTGCGCAGCGTCAGATACTGAAACACGTTGAATCCGCTGTAATACTGCGTCAGATACTCCGACAGGCTATACAGCATTGGCATGTCCCCCGTTAGCCGACTGATTCAGCAGCGCGACCAGCCGCTCCATGCCCGCCGCGCGTGAACCCTTGACCAGCAAATTTACACCCTCGTGAATCTGTGACAGGATCGCCTCCGCCATATCCTCGATACAATCGAAGCAGTAACCCGACGTACCGAATTCCTGGCTCGCGATACGGCTCATTTCACCGATACCGAAAAATTTCTCGACTCCGAGTTCGCGCGCAAAACGTCCCGCCTCACGGTGCATTTCAACCGCCTCGGAACCGAGCTCGCCCATATCGCCCAGCGCCAGCCACGGCGACCCCTGCAGCGCACATAAGACCCTGATTCCGGCCTCCAACGAATCGGGATTGGCATTGTAGCTATCGTCGATCAGGCGGCTGCGCGCGGGCCCGGGCAGCATTTGCAGTCGCCCCTTGACCCCCGAGAAACCTTCCAGGTTGGCCACCGCGACCTCGAATTCGATGCCGGCAAGGATCGCCAGCGACACCGCGGCTAGCGCGTTACGCGCGTTATGCTCGCCGAGGACGCCGAGCACACAGGCACGAGCCTGACCCTGGTAACTGAACTCGACCCTCAAGGCTTCATTAACCAGTGACCAGCTGGCTGCGACATCTGCTGCCTGGTCGATTCCGCAGCTAAGCCGCGTTTGTGCCGCGCAAATGTCTTGCCAGTACTCGCTGGCAACCTCGTCGGCGTTGAACAGGGCACTTTGTTCCGGGCCGCAGTAGGCATAGAGTTCGCCCTTGGCTTCGATTACGCCCTGCACGTCGCCAAAACCTGCCAGGTGCGCGGCGGCAACGTTGTTGACGTAGACAATATCGGGATCGGCAATCGAGGCCAGGTTGGCAATCTCACCGCGGTGATTCGCACCCATTTCGATAATCGCAAACTGGTGACCCTGCTCCAGTTCGAACAGGGTCAGCGGCACGCCGATATCGTTGTTCAGGTTGCCCCGGGTCGCGAGCGCCGAGGCCTCGCGCCCCAGGATCTGGTGCAGCATTTCCTTGACCGTCGTCTTGCCGTTGCTGCCGGTTAACGCCACCACGCAAGGATCGCAGAAATGTCGCCAGTGATTGGCTAACTGCGCAAGCGCCTGCTTGCAATCGGCGACCTCGATCTGGCCGATGTCGCATTGCTGGCGCTGCTCCACCAGCGCTGCCACGGCGCCGTTACGATAGGCCGCGTCGACAAACCGGTGACCATCGAAATTCGGCCCCTTGATGGCGACAAATAGCTTGCCCGCGCAAGACTGACGGGAATCGATAGTGACGGCCGAAAAATCGATTCCCGGCAACCCATCCGCTTGTGCGCCGAGAATGCCGGCCAGCGCTGGCAAGGACAGGCTAATCATGCGACACCTGCAGAATCCGGCTAACGACGTGACGATCGCTGAACGGCCGCCGCTCATTGCCAACGATTTGCTCTTGCTCGTGACCCTTGCCCGCAATCACGACCAGGTCTTCGGCGGCGGCTTGCGACAGCGCATATTCGATGGCGGCCTGCCGATTGTGTACCACGCAGGCGCGCTCGGGATGCTGCATCCCGGCCAGGATTTCGCTGACGATCTTTTCGGGTGACTCGTTGCGCGGATTATCGTCGGTAACAATGGCTCGATCCGCCAGTTGCTCGACCGCGCGGCCCATGCCGCTGCGCTTGCCCTGGTCGCGATCGCCGCCGCAGCCAAATACGCACCACAGCTTGCCGGCGGTATGTTTCCGGCTGGCCCCCAGGCAGGCGCGCAGAGCCTGCTCGGTATGCGCAAAATCGATTACCGCGGAGGCCATACCGCGCCTGCCGATAAATTTCTCCATGCGCCCCGGAATCGGTTTCAGGTCCTTGACCGCAATCTCCAGCTCGCTGTAATCGAGTCCCAGGGCGACTAGCGTGGCGATACAGGCGAGCGTATTCTCGACGTTGAAACGACCGATTAGCGCGGTCACCGCGGTGACTTCTCCCAGCGGGGTAATCGCACAGATATTCTGCCCGTTGGCGGTTAACTCACAGGATTTCAGTCTGACCTCGGCCCCTTGCCCGGTATCGCTGAGCGCCGAATAGCGGTAAAGCGAATCCTGGTCGACCGTCTGGCTTAGCTGCGCCCCAAAGGCGTCGTCGGCATTGACCACGCGACCGGAAAGCTCGAACTCGTGAAACAGCCTTGCCTTGGCGGCGGCATAGCTTTCATGACTGCCGTGATAATCCAGGTGATCGCGCCCGAGGTTGGTCAACACGGCGATATCGAAATCACAGCCGTTGACGCGAAACTGCTCGAGCGCATGCGACGAAACTTCCATCACCACGTATTCGCAACGCTGCTGCTGGAACTCGAATAGCCGCGACTGCAGGCTGACGGCGTCGGGTGTCGTCAGGGAGTCGGGCGTCAGTTGGTTGGCTATGCCGTAGCCGAGCGTACCGATACTGGCGCAGCTTTTGCCGATGCGCGTCAGGGCCTGGGTTACCAGATGCGTGACGCTGGACTTGCCGTCGGTGCCGGTAATGCCGACGATGGTCATCGCGCGGCCCGGGTCGCCGAAAAAGCGGCTTACGATATGGCCATTGGCGCGCTCCAGCTGGTCCACACCGACCCAGCAGGTATCGACCTGCTTACGCAACAGCGGTATACGACTGAGACTGTATTCATCGCTAGCGTCGTAGATTACCACCACGGCCCCGGCCTTGACCGCATCGATAGCGTAATCGATGCCGTTGGATTTAATCCCGGGTAGCGCGACGAAGGCCGAGTCAGGGGTGATCTGGGCGCTGTTGCTGGCAATGTTGCAGATCCTGATATCGGGCACCGGGTCATGCAGCGCAAACCCAGCCAGCAATTGCGGCAAGGGCATTCCGGGAATTTGAACGTTTGTCATCATCCCCCCTTGCCCTTGCTGTGTGCCAGGGTCGGCAGATCGTCGGGCGGAATATCGAGAATGCGCAAGGCATTCGATATGACTTCCTGGAATACCGGCGCCGCAACCACACCACCGTAGTAACCGTTCTGGGTCGGTTCGTCGATCATGACCGCCATTACCAGGCGCGGGTTGCTGGCCGGCGCGATGCCGGCGAATACCGAGACGTAGTCGTCCTTCTGATAGCCACCATCGATGCTCTTTTTTGCGGTGCCGGTTTTACCGGCCACCCGGTAGCCAGCGACCGCGGCCTGCTGCGCGGTACCCTCGGGCCCGACCACTTCGGTCATCATCTGCAGCAGCTGCTGCGCGGTAGCGGCTTTCATGACGTGGCGCGATATCTCGTTGGCGCGGGCCGCTACCGGCTCCTTGCGCAACAGGCTCAGCTCGAGCAGACGTCCCTGGTTGGCAATCACCGTATAGGCGCGCGCCAGCTGGGTAATCGACATCGACATGCCGTAGCCGAAGCCCATGGTCGCATGATCGAGAGGTTGCCACTGGCTGAAGTGCCGAAAATAGCCGGCAGACTCGCCGGGGAAGGAGACGCCAGAGGGTTGGCCAAAGCCGTAATCCGTCAAGCTTTGCCATAACTCTTCCGGCTCGAGCGACATGGCGATGCGCGTGGCACCCACGTTGCTCGATTTACGCAGGATGCCGGGCAGGTCGAGCACGCCGTAATTACGAATATCCTTGACCGCATGGCCGCTGACCATCATGTAACCCGGCGAGGTATCGATGCTGCTGCCGCGGTGGTAGCGACCGTGATCGAGCGCCGCCGCGAGGGTAAAGGGCTTGATCGCCGAACCCGGTTCGAAGACATCCGTCAGCGCGCGATTGCGCAACTGCCTGGCCGCCATCGAAGTGCGTCGGTTCGGGTTGTAGGACGGTTGATTGACGATCGCCAGGATCTCGCCGCTGCGCGCGTCGAGCAGCACCGCGGAGCCGGCCTTGGCGGCATGGTACTTGATGGCGCGCGCCAGGCTGCGGTAGGCAATATACTGCAATCGCATATCGATGCTGGTATGAACGTCGTTACCAGAGCTGGCCGCCTTTACCTGCGCCAGCTCTTCGATGACCTCACCGCGGCGGTTACGAATCACTCGGCGCTTGCCCGGCTGGGCACGCAACCAATCCTGGTAAGTTAACTCGAGTCCCTCCTGGCCCTGATCGTCGATGTCGGTGAAACCTACCAGGTGCGAAACCACCTCGCCGGCGGGATAGTAGCGATGGTACTCGCGCTGCAGGTAAACACCGTCGATATCGGCGGCTACCGAGCGCGCGAAATCCGGTTCGAGCTGACGCTTCAGGTACACGAACTCGCGATTGGCGCGCTGCTTCAGCATGGTCACGGTATCACGATAATCGAGCTCGAGCTTGCTGGTGACCTGTTTGAGCGCGGCCAGATTACCGAGAATCTCCTGCGGGTTAACCCAGACCGAATCAACCGGGGTGCTGATCGCCAGCGGGGTGCCGGAACGATCCAGGATCGCACCGCGATAGGCCGGAGTTTCGATGGTGCGTATCTGGCGCTGCACGCCCTGGCTTTCAAGAAAGTCCTGCTCGACAATCTGCAGGTAAAGCGCACGCCCGACCAGGCCGGACAACAATAAAACCAGTACCAGCAGCACGAAATAGTGGCGCGAGCCCAGGAAAACCGCCTGACGCTGTTCACGCTCCATGTCTGCTCCACCTTTCATTTCAGACGCACCAGCTCGACGTTTTCGGGCAGCTGCATTTTTAGATCCTTGCGCGCTCTCGATTCGACGTTACTGTGGGTGGCCAGGGTCGTGTTCTGCAGCTGAAGTCGACCCCATTCGATGGCCTGCTGGTCTTGCTGCTTCTGTATGTTGCGCAAATCGGCGAACAACACCTGGCTTTGATGCTTCACATAAATCACGGTCAGTGCACTGCCGATAACCAGGGTTAACAGCAGGGATAACCACAGTTTACTATCCATCAGGCGGCTCGCTCGGCAATACGTAACACCGCGCTGCGGGCGCGCGGATTCGAGGATAATTCGCTGGCGCCGGCCTTGATTGCCTTGCCGACGAGTTTTAGCGGGATCAAGGTTTCGAGTTCGCTATCGCGCAACGGCAGGCCACGCGGCAGCTTGCCGCGGCTGCTATGTGTTTTGAAAAACCGCTTGACCAGGCGATCCTCGAGCGAATGAAAGCTGATCACCAACAGGTGTCCGCCGATCCTGAGGATATCCAG
Source organism: Gammaproteobacteria bacterium (assembly GCA_009937625.1). Lineage (GTDB taxonomy): Bacteria > Pseudomonadota > Gammaproteobacteria. Next base: position 36,513 of record JAACFA010000033.1, read on the forward strand.
TGTCGACTCGAGCAGGCGCTGCAGCTGCGACAATTCCTGGTTGATGTATATTCGAATTGCCTGGAAACTGCGGGTCGCCGGGTGACGATTGTTTTTCGGGCGCGGCACCATGGCGCTAATGAGCGCGGCCAGGCTTGCGGTATCTTCGATTGGCTGGCGCTCACGGGTCGCGACAATTTTTCTCGCGATGCGGCGCGATTGGCGCTCTTCGCCGAACTCCCACAGCACTCGCGCTATCTCCGCCTCTTCTGCCTGTGCCAGCCACTCGGCTGCCGATTGCCCCGACTCGGGGTTCATGCGCATGTCGAGCGGCCCGTTGCGTTGAAAACTGAAACCGCGCTCGGGGTCGTCCAGTTGGGGCGACGAAACGCCGAGATCGAGCAGGATGCCGTCGATCTGTTGCAGCAGGTCGAGCTCGACAACCTGTGCCCGCAGGTTGGCATAATCGTCATGGATGATGGTAACGCGGCTGTCCGTCCCAAGCGAAGCCCGGGCATCGGCAATTGCCTGTGGATCGCGGTCCATTACGATCAGGCGCCCCTGTTCGCCAAGTGCCGCCAGGATCGAGCGCGCGTGGCCGCCACGACCATAGGTGCCGTCGACGTAGTTACCATCGGGCCGAATCGCAAGCCCTTCGATGACTTCCTGGTGCAGCACCGGCGCATGGGAATCGGTCATAACGTCAACTCCGCGAGTGCCGCCGGCATCTCGTCGCCACTGCCGTCACCCAGCCAGGATTCCATGCGCTCGTTCCATAGCGTCTCGTCCCAAAGCTCGAATTTCTTGCCCTGCCCGATCAATACCACCTTTTTACCGAGCTGCGCGTAGTCTCGCAGCGGATTGGATAACAGCATGCGCCCATTGGCATCGACCTCGACCTCGGTCGCATGACCGATCAACAACCGCTGGATGCGGCGCGTGGTGGGATTGAAACTCGGCAGCGCCTCGATCTTTTCTTCGATCAATTCCCATTCGGGAAGCGGGTAGATCAGCAGGCAGGGCTGGTCGGTGTCGATCGTGACGACGAGCTGGCTGTGACAGAATTCGGCCAGGCGCTCGCGATAACGCGCGGGAAGAACAATTCTCCCCTTCGCGTCCAAACTGAGATTGGAAACCCCTCTGAATTTGCGCACGTTAAACCCGTTATATGCCACTTTGTGACACTTTTACCCACTTGAAGACACAATATGGCTAATTTTCGCCACAAGTCAAGTAAAAAAGGGGCTGAAATCCAGGTATTTTCCCAGTAACGTCAATAACTTAGGTTGGACATCTATGGCAAGCTCAAGAATAAGCCATTCAAATCTGCTACTTAGCAAATCTAGTTAAAGTAATACATTAAGTTATGAGGAATTTTGTGCGATTTTGCACAAAATTTGAAGTGCCCGGGCGCCGCAATTTGGCAATTGAGCGAAAGTACCAACAAGGTCGTTACCCTCTATCCTGAAAGATCCCGCATCGGTAGCACTTGCGCGGTGGATAGAGGGTAACGCTTGCTTTTAGATTGGTAAGTCAGCCTGTAAGCCGGGTTCTGTCGAGGATAATCATTCATCTGGACCGGAAGTCACCTCCCGGTCTCAAGCAACCAACCCGAAAACGACGCGGGCCACGCCATAGTTTTCCTATTTGGTCTTGCTCCGAGTGGGGTTTACCCTGCCGCCGCTGTTACCAGCCGCGCGGTGCGCTCTTACCGCACCATTTCACCCTTACCAGCCGAAGCTGGCGGTATACTTTCTGTTGCACTGGCCGTGGACTTACGTCCCCCAGACGTTATCTGGCACCCTGCCCTGCGGAGCCCGGACTTTCCTCCAGTTCCGGTTGGAACCA
>JAACFA010000213.1 GCA_009937625.1 Gammaproteobacteria bacterium
CGATCATCTTGCCGGAGGTATTGAGAATCAGGCCCCCGAGCGAGTAGCCCTGGTTGGCGTTGGCCTTGACCCGCCAGTCGGAACCGTCGAGGTATTCGTTGATCGAAGCCGCCACGTCGACCAGCGTGCGCTTGTCTGCACGCAGCTTGTGGTGTTGTTCCCGGTAAACGATGTAGGCGCGTGCGGTGGCGAAATGATTTGCCGAGATCAGCACCTGCTCGCAAATGTCCTGTATCGCCTCGACGTCGGGCAGGCTCGGGTCCTGGTAACGGTGGCCGATCACCTTCATCACCTGGTAGGTAAGCGCCCGGGCTTCGCCGGTTTCGAATTCGCCGCTGGCCCGGCCAGCTTTCTCGAGTGCTTTTACGATTCGGTTTTCGTCGAATGGAACTTCGTTGCCGTTTCGTTTGATTATTCGCCGTGGCGCCGAAACAGGATCTTTTTTAGCCTTTGTGGTCATTATTTTTTTTCTCGTTGTTACTATATATTGTGTATTTTTTTCGAACCAGCAACTATATATAGGCCCCGTGAACAAATAATTGATCCAGATCAATTAAATATCGGGTTTGCCAGCGGGTAAAAATACATAGTCCTGAAATTACGCCTAAAATAGTTATGTAAGTAGTCTATTAATATTTGACAGTTTCGTTTATCAGGGTTGGTTGTCCCTGGTAACCGGCCTCTGGTTGTTATGTCTGGATAATAGTTTTAGAGAATCGGATTATGAATTGGCCACAGGAAGCCAGTTGCTTATTTATTGTCATGTTGAATCGCCCGAGCGGCCAGCCGGTAGCCATGGCTGGAAGTAACAGATGAAAAACCCGGTCCTGCCCTGGGAAGACATGTTCAACGTGCTGCCCGATGCGGTCGTGATCGTGGATGGTTCCGGCCGTATCGTTTTTGCCAACCAGCTAGTGAGCGGTCTGCTGGGGTATACGGCGGGCGAGCTCATCGGCGAGCCGCTGGGTTGCCTGATTCCCGCAAAGCATCGAGACACTCACCAGCGCCATTTTGTCGGTTTTCACGACCATGGCCGGCCGATGTCGATGGGGATGCGACCGCTCCTGGGCGCATTACACAAGTCGGGTCAGGAAGTCTCGATATCGATATCGATTGCGAATTTCGAGCTCGACGGGCGGCGCTACTCGGTCGCGGTAATGCGGGATGGCGCTTCACTGCAATCGGAAATCACGGCAGCCCACACCCTGGCTGAAACCGATGCCCTGACCGGCATCGGTAGCCGTCTGAGCCTGTCCCGAGTGATGCAGTCGGCGTTGGCGGAGGCGCGTCCCTTCGGTCTTTTGTTTCTGGACCTGGAACAATTCAAGCCCTTCAACGATACCTATGGCCACGCGGTTGGCGACCAGGTGCTGCAGATTGTTGCCCGCCGGTTGCAGGCCCATATCCGAACTGCCGATCTCGCGGCGCGACTGGGTGGAGACGAGTTCGTCGTCGTGCTCGACGGGCTGGAGAATGCTGAACGGCTCGGTTATCGCGCCGCCGCAATCAGCAACAGCCTGGTGCGGCCGTTTCATATCGGTGATCTTTGCAGCACTATCGGTTTCAATATCGGCGGCGCGATTTATCCGCTCGACGGCGATACCGAGGAGGGGTTAATGCAGGTTGCCGATCAGAACATGTACCATGCGAAGCAGTCGGGGCTCAATTACCATATTGCCTGAGAACCAAGCTGCGCTGGTTGCAGGGCTGCCGCCCAGCGGTTTTTTCGACGCCGTGATTCGGGACCGCCGACTACTCGCAGCTAGTTTCCCGGCGACAGATCGAGGGGCTCGCCGCGCCCGCTTCGGCTTTTCGGGGTGAAGCTAAAGAAAAGACTGGGGTCAGCTCGCAGTCTGTTATCGATACCCGAAGCATAGATCTGCTCGAAGGTTCGAACGAAGCTAACCAGCGCGTCGATTTGCGCTGGTCGCAGCATATTTTCCCACGACGGCATATCACCGAGCCCGTTTCTGATGCTCGAGGCCAGCTCCTCGTCGCTTTTATTCATACGTTCGCCCAGCGCAAACGAGGGTGAGTTAACGTATGCCGATATGCCATTGAACCCGTGGCAGCCCCCGCAAAACTGCAGGTAAGTTTTTTCGCCAAGCCGGATTTGCTCGCGGTCGACTTTCGGCGAGGCCGACGGGGTGGCCAGCAGGCTCGCCGATAGCGGCGTCGGCGTCAATTTTCCATACAGATCGTTACGGATATAGGCAAGGGTCGCGAGCAACACGGGCCGGGGGATATCGTCGACCGGGTGTGGTCGTTCATTGAGGGCGCGGCCGATATTCCTGAGCAGCGAAGTATCCGTCTGCTCCAGGCTGTCACCGAGCGCGAACGAAGGCGCAAGCGGATAACTCGAGTGGCCGTCGAAGCCGTGGCAGCCAGCGCAATAAGTGACGTAAACCGTTTTCCCGATTTCGTGCCGCGGGGTTGTTGCCAGGAGATTTTCGATATCCGCGGCGAGGAAGTTCTGGTAATTGGCTATGGCAACGGACGAGCTCTGGGCTTCGCGGGTACCTGCTGTCGCCAGGCTAAACCACAGGTTGGCCTCTTTGGGATCGTAATATTCTCTGGGAATGCCGGGGACGCCCGTTGAGTGAAACAGGCCGAGGTTGCGCATGGATTTCAAATCGCCTTCATCGGCGGCCTCGTGGAACCAGTAATGGGCCTTGTCGAGATCCAGTTCGACGCCTTCACCGTAGAAATACATGTAGCCGAGGAAATGCTGTACGTCCGGATCTCCGGCTTCTGCCAGCGGGATGAAGCGCTCGAAGGTCGATTCGGGCGCATTTTCACCGGCTCCATTTAGGACGAACTGTTGTGCAACCGCATCTGCTGCTGGCCAGGTTAGGCAAAGGGTGACGAGCAAGGCGCAGAGGACCGGCGGCGCCGGTCTGGACAAGGGGCGTTTTACCCCTGTCATCGTTGGTTTATCTGAACCGTGGAAAGGGGTTATCCAGTGCCGAATTGCTTGCGACGTGGTAAACACCATAGCCTGAATTATAGTCAGGCGCTTCGACAGGGTAAAGCGAGACCCGGTCCCGGAGCGGGAGTATTCAAATTTACACGGCTGGGTATAGAAAATCTCGCAGGCTAGGAGAGCAGGGCCGCGTGGAATATGTTTAAATGGTTCACCCCGAAGCCAGATTAGTGCGGAGGGGGTCCGCATTGTCTCCCCGCGGCCGTTTTGTCTCGGTGGGACCGGCACCAGCCGGCAATAGAAATTTGCGGAGCTACTCTCCCTTTTTCCTCAAATATGAGAACATATGACTTTTTCGAGGGCCTGAAGACAAGCAGGCGTGAACCAAATCACGGGAAACCAGTCGTTATTGGGGTTACGCTGAAGCGCTGTGGCGGTTGTTAAGCTAAATATGTGCCGATGTGTCGTGATCCTCGCAATTATTAACTCTACAGGGACAACAAATAAAGGCTAACTGATGACTTCGCCGTTGCGACAGTTTCTGATCATCAGCATCGTCGGGGTAACCCTGATGGTGACGGCGTTCCTGTTTTTTCACGTCCGCTTGACCGAGGGATACGTCGACACGCATCTCGACTCCCATAACAAGAACCTGGCTGTCGTGTTGCGTAACTCGATTTTGCAGACCGGGCTCGAACAGGAGCTGATCGACGACAGGGAGGCATTGTCTGCGGCCACGCTTGCAGGTATCGGGGCGAGACTAGAACAGGAGCTTCGCTGGATTCCGGTGATCAAGGTCAAGGTGTATAGCCGCAGCGGTCGCGTCCTTTTTTCCTCGAAGGCCGACGAAATCGGCGAGGACGCGAGCGATAACGAGGGATATCGGAGCGCGATGGCCGGGATACCGGCTTCGGGCAAGGTGGAACCGGATCATATTAACGAGTTCGACCGTGTTGTCGAAATCCAGAATTTGCATCAGCAATACGTCCCGATCCGATCGATGAATTCAGATCAGCCAATTGGCGTATTCGAGACCTACCTGGACATTGAAGGTATCGTGCGTGACGTGCAGAAGATGCAGGGGGCCATGTTCTGGTTGATCGGCAGCGTGCTTGCGGCGACCTACCTGGCAATCGCGCTAACCTTTCTCAAGACCCACAGGCTCTTGCGCGATGAAACCCGGCAGCGTGAAGCTAATCTCGAGGAGCTCAGGCAGATGCACTCACATCTCGAACAACGGGTAGCGGAGCGGACCGCGGAACTGGACCACGCGAAAAACTTCCTGCAGTCGGTTATCGACGGAATCGGGAACCCATTGTTCGTGATTAAACCCGACTTTACCATAGCCCTGATGAACCAGAAGGCCAGGAGCCTGATCCCGCCAGAGCTCGAGGAAAAGGATTACCGCTATTGCTACCAGATTTCGCATAACCTCCAGGCCCCCTGTTGTAAACCCGAGCACCCCTGTTCTTTCATGGAGGTAAAGGAACGGGCTGAGGCGGTGCGGGTCAAGCACAGGCATCAGGACGAGAACGGTAACGAGGTTATTCTCGAGATGCTGACTACTCCACTGTACTCCGTCGACGGCGAATTCGACGGTGTCATCGAGGTGCAGCACGATATTACGGAACTGGTCCAGGTACAGAATGAATTGATCGAGAGCGAGGCACGATTACAGGCGACCATGGACAACGTGCCCGATGCGATACTGACCTGCGATGCAGACTGCGTCATCCAGAGCGTGAATCAATCGGCGGCGGGCTTGTTCAAGGAAAACGCGGCGCAACTGGTGGGCAGGAAGCTTACCGATTTTTTCCATGACGAAGATCGCGCCGATATCCTCGGGTCGGAGACTTCCGCACATCATCAAGCCACGATGAAACCGGGGGGTGGCGTGGAGGTCCCGGTCGACCTCTGGAAAGGCGCACTCAATAAGGCTAACGGTAATAGCAGTTACATTGTCGTGATCCGCGATATAACCAGCCAGATAAAAGCCCAGCGAGATCTCGAGGCGACCCGTCAACAGTACTTTCACCAGGAAAAAATGGCGGCCATCGGTCAACTGGCGGCCGGAA
>JAACFA010000214.1 GCA_009937625.1 Gammaproteobacteria bacterium
GCGGTGGCGGCGTACTGGCATCCGATCAACCTCGCGGGCGAAGCGGCGATGACCGACCTCATCAGTGGCGGTCGCCTCGAATTCGGAATCGGTTCCGGCGCCTACCAGCGTGAGTTCGATCGCATGCATCCCGGGCTCAAGCAATCCGATGCCTATAAGCACATGCACGAAATGTTGCCGGCGCTGAAGGCGCTGTGGGCCGGGGACTACGAACACAATGGCGAGTTCTGGTCGTTTCCGACTGCGACCTCGGTGCCGAAGCCGGTGCAAAAGCCGCATCCGCCGATCTGGATCGCGGCGCGCTCCCCGATCACCTTCGATTACGCGATCAAGAATAATTGCCACGTCATGTCGTGGCCGTTGACGCGCCCGTTTGCCGAGGCCGAGCTGTACAAGTCTCAACTCGACGAGGCGATTGCGGCTCATCCCGGCGCCGATCGCCCCACGTTTGCGCTGATGCGTCATACCGCGCTGTATGAAGATGCCGCCGGACGCGACGCCGCGATCAGGGCAATTCAGACGGTCCTGGGTCAGTTCGAAAACCTGTTTCGCAACCTCGGTGACGTCAACAACGGTTTTCCCAGGCAGATTCCGCTCGAAGAGCTCACCGACCGGGAACAGTACAATGCCGAAATGCTCGAGGAAAACCTGATGTTCGGTTCGCCCGACGAGGTGATCGCCAAGCTGAAACGTTACGAGGCCCTGGGCGTGGATGAGTTCATCTATTACGCCAGCATGGGGCTTGGACAGAAAGAACAGAAACGTTCGCTGGAACTTTTCTGTTCCGACGTTATGCCTGCGTTTGCCTGAAGCGATATTTGTCGCAGCCGAATGTCCAGAATAAACTGGAGCGCTTATCCCGAATCGGCGCAGGTCGATCCGGGGTTAACTTGATCTGGGGGGCGTAACATGACACAACATTCCAAAGTTCATCCGGACCCGATGTTTCGCAAGACACTGCGCTCGATCAGGGGCAAGGATTACGAGCAGGGCTTTTCCCTTCCCGGAGCATTTTATACCGACCCCGACTGGATGCAGACCGAATGCGATCAGCTTTTCCTGCGAGACTGGTTTTGCGTCGGGCGCGTCGAAGAGGTCGACAAGGCGGGCGACTTTTTCAGTTTCGACCATGTCGGCCAGCCGATTCTGGTGGTTCACGGCCACGACGGCGTGATTCGAGCACTCGCTAACGTCTGCCGGCATCGCGGTACCGTAGTGGCCTCCGGCAGCGGCAATACCCGGAAATTTCTCTGTCCCTATCATCACTGGGCCTACGACACCACGGGCCAGTTGCTGAACGCCCCGCACATGGAGTCTCACCAGGCCTTTAACGTGAAAGACTGCCGGCTCAAGGAGTTAAGCAGCGAGACCTGGCAAGGATTCATATTCGTCAATCTGAATCCGCGGCCGGCGAATCTGAAAAAGGAACTGGCGCCGCTGGAAAAAATAATCCGGAATTATCACCTCGAGGAGATGTCGCTGCGCTACCTGGCGGACGAAGTTTGGGATACAAACTGGAAGTGCCTGCTGGAAAATTTCATGGAAGGTTATCATTTGACCCCGCTGCACCGCGACACTCTGCACAAGGTCAACCCTAGCCGCTTGTGTAGCCACCTGAAACCGGGTAAGCGCCATTTCGGCTACAGCGTCGGTTTTACCTCACGGCTGCCCGCCGACCGTATCGGCCATCCGGACCTGTCCGAGAGAGAGATGGACACCTGCGTCATGGTCGCCATGCCTCCTGGGCTCACCGTTGGCATCGGCAGCGATTACAGTTCCTTCCTGTGCCTGCGCCCGCTGACTCCGTCGCGGGTCAGCGTCAAGATGGGTCTGATCTTTCACGGCGATCACTGGTCACAGCAGGAAGTCGATAACGCGATCGAATTATTCCAGCACACCATGGACGAGGACAAGCAGGTTCTGTTGCGGGTGCAGCAGGGGCTGGGTTCGCGGTTTCACCAGCCGGGCCCGCTGGCGTCGCGTGATCTCGAGGGCACCATCTGGGACTTTTACCAGTACCTGGCCCAAAATCTGGGCACCGTAAAGAGGGTGGCGAAAAGTTGAGACCGGCAACCGGGGAATAATGCTGCGAATGCTGGATCAAAAAGTACCGTCGTTCAGGACCTGGCGGTCTGCCGGTCGAGCGGCGCATCGCGTTTCAGTAGCTGCGGGGGCGCAAGTGAGCACGATGGGATTACTCGAGCAGCTGCTGAAGCTCTGCAACCTGTGTCTCCAGGTCGCTGACGCGTTGTTCCAGTTCTGCAAGGCTCGAGCGGGCGGAGGGCTTCGCGGCCTGGCTGGACTCGGCCTGTTCCGCGTAGGCCGCCACGTCGACCGGGCCACCGAGCAGGTGCATATACTCGGAATCCTTGCGCCCCGGTGTGCGCGGTAATTGCACCACCAGCGGGTCGCTGTGCAATTCGTTCAACGCGTCGAGCGCCTCTACCACGGCATTGTTGTCGGCAAATTCATGCAACCGGCCGCTGCGCGCGCGCAGCTCTCCCGGCGTTTGCGGGCCGCGCAGCAAGAGCAGGCAGACGATGGCGTATTGTGCCGTATCGAACTGCAGCTCGCCGAAGGAGCTGTTGCAGAAACGCTGCGAGTATTTCTCCACCCCGCGCTTGAAATTGTCTTCCACGCGCAGCAGGTGTTTGTCCTCCAGCTCGCGCACCGTGTGCTGTACCGTGCCCTGGCTAAGTGACATCACCGGCTCGCGCGAAGACTTCTGGTTGCAGGCGTTGGTGAGCGCATTCAGGGTTAGCGGGTACTGCTCCGGTGTGGTCACCGATTTTTCCATCAGGCAGCCGATAACCCGGATTTCGTTAGCAGTTAAGTTCTGTGGCAGCATTTCGGTCTCTTTGAGTTTCGGGATTCGTTTTCGTAAGGGCAAGTAAACATTGTAGCTTAATCTGTTTCGTGCATTCCGTTATCGTTTATTTAATCGAGGCAGGCCCAATGCGGCGGCATGATAATGATGCGAGCGCCCGTATTTCGGTTGAATTGTATGTAATCGGTTTGGTGAAACCACCCGTAATTTAATCCAACCGCTCCCGTTAACAGTTTAAAGTGAATCCCGCGCGCGATACCGGGCTGTTAGAAACCGGGGCAGAACACTGATAGCATTATGCGATTACCCCAGCCAGGAGTGATAAACATGAGACCGATACCGATTCTGACGCCGATGATGTTAGCCCTGGCCCTGAGTTTCCCGGCCATCAGCCACGGCGATCAAACCGACCAGCGCCTTGCCCCGCTGTTCGAAACGCTGCAGAGCAGCCAGGATGAAACGGTGTTGACGGAGACCGAGGCTGCAATCTGGGATCTCTGGTACGACAGCGGCAGGAAAGAAATCGACGAGTTGATGCTGCAGGCCGCGGAACTAGTGCAGGCCGGCCAGCTTGCTGCCGCCGAAAAAATTTACTCCGAGGTCGTCGCTGCGCTGCCTGAATTTTCCGAGGGCTGGAACCGGCGCGCCACGGTGCGGTTTTATCAACGCGATTACGAGGGCTCGCTGGCGGATATCGAGCAAACCCTGCGACTGGAGCCAAGGCATTTCGGCGCCATGTGGGGGCTGGGTATGATTCTCGGTTCGCAACGGGATTTTGAACGCGCCATCCTGGCGTTCGAGCGCCTGCTCGAAATCAAGCCCAACTCACCCGATATTGCCCCGCGAATCGAACTTTTAAAGCAGGAACTTGCAAAAGAGTCGGTCTGATCGGGCCCGCTGTTATCGGATTGACAATTCGACCTACCCGCGACAGTTCCAGCAAATCGGTGAGCAGGTTACCCATGGTATCGGTTGCGTCCTGCAGGAACGCGATATCCTTTTCGATGGCTTCGCTATCGAGGAAAATAACAGGCTAAGGTCAGAGGTGAGTTTTCTCGAGCAAACCGGTTCCCTGCTCATCGATGATTTGGCGCGCCTTGGCGAGCGAATGGTCGATTGCCGCCTGCAGGTCGCTGTTCTGATCGGCGCGAATAAATTGAACCCGTTTCGCTTCGCCGTTTACTTCGCCGCTGATGAAACCGGCGGTACGATACTTGCCGTCTTCGTTTATCGGGGCGGCCTCGATGCCGAAGCCCTTGTAATCGACCGGCTCGGTTGGCTCGGGTTGCCCGTCCCCGAGCGCACCGCCAAGCAGTGATTTGAATAGTTTTCCTAGCGCCATGGGTATGCCCGCTAAAATCGATGGAAGCTTATCATACCAGAGATGAGCCTCATTGCATGAAGCACTATGGCCGCTCCGGGTAAACCTCACCGGGCCATTTCGACTGCAAGTGGACGATGAATGCCACTACTTCCTCATCCGATAGCTTGTCGCTGAAAGATGGTATTACATCGCCCAACAGGAAATTATTTACGAAATATGGAAATTGCTTGACTCTGTACTAGTTACAGGGTTTAGCATAGCAAAGGAAATTGTAGAGACTGCAAAGCCTAAATGTTACTTGCCCGCGCTAACTTACCTGTATCGACTTTCTTGAATTGTCGTTATACCTGGCGCAGATGGAGAGAAAAATGCTGACCCGTGGAAAACTGGCAACCGAAACCGGTTGTAACATCGAAACGATTCGTTATTACGAGGCCATCGGTCTGATGCCGGCACCCGAACGTACGGCCGCCGGCTATCGTTCTTATAACGAGGAACATTTGCGCCGGCTGAATTTCATCCAGCGCGCCAGGGCCCTCGGATTCACCAGCGACAGGATCCAGGGATTGCTCGAGCTGACCGATGATGACGGGTGCCACACGCGAGCCGACGTGAAATCGTTGACCGAGGCGCATATCGAGGACATTGAGGAGAAAATTCGTGATCTGCAAAAGATAAAGCGGCGATTGCGCCAGATATCGTCGTTTTGTGACGGCTCGAGCGAGAGTGCCGCCAGCTGCCCGATCCTCGAGTCGCTGTTCGAAGACAGCGAGCGCAGCCGATAAGTTACCCGGTGCCCGCGGCAACTCGCGCCCGTCGGAGACGGCGGGCACGCGGTTTCGAGACTGCCGTCCGCATGCAGCGTGATTTGCCGATACCCGGGGGATTCGTCGCTGGTAGCAAAATCCCTGCTGCCCGGCTCGAATTGAACGCAGCTCGACGGTGTTGACATCCACTCGACTCCCGCCACCGATTTATGGCTTTCCTGGTGGACATGTCCCCAGATTACGGCCCTGATGTTGCCATGCTGCGCCATGCGGCTGCGCAACTGTTCGGCGTCTAGCAACCCTTTCATGTCGATCCATTCGCTGCCGGTTTCGATGGCCTGGTGATGCAGGCAAATCAGCGCGTGGCGATCCGGATATTGGCGCAGGGCGTTATCCATGAATGTCAGCTCAGTGTCCGACACGCGGCCATGCACTTCGCCCGCAATGCTTGAATCCAGCAATACGACTTGCCAGGCGCCTGCCAGCACCCGTTTCGCGGCGTGAACGCTATCCCCGGTAAAATGCCGCGGCATCAGTTCGGGCTCATCGTGGTTGCCCGGAAGCCAGAAGGTTGGAATGCCGAGATCATCGAATTGTTGCGCCAGGTAGCGATAAGACGCCGCCGAACCGTCCTGCGACAGGTCACCGGTGGCCAGCAGCAAATCGTGGTGCTCTCCGGTCCCGGCGATCGCTGCCTTGACGGCCTCGAAACTGCGACGTGTATTCAAACCCATCAGTTTCTTATCCGCGCTATCGAAAATATGGCAGTCGGTGATTTGCACCAGGTTAACCCTATCTGGCTTGGTCACGTCTATCCGCTGAAGATCTTCCTCTTGAATTGAACTCATGTTGATTTCTTGCTTCTCGTTTTGCTCGGTAAAAGCCGTTGGTTGATTCGAGGCCTGGCGGGAAAAAGCACGACAGGCACAGGTTCGACGCGAACCAGGACGACGATATCAACATTCCTGTGTAGCGACAAATTCGAGCAATATAGATGATTCGATAATAACAGGGTCTCGCGAGCAGATCCGAAACGCCTGCTGCCGAGGACGAAGTCCGGCCTTCGGATGAGGGTGTCCGGGCCGTCGTTGCTGCAATCGGTACCGGTATTCGATTCGATTGCCGGTAATCGCTTTGTTGTGACAGCGGATGCTGGCATTATTGTTTGATGACCGAAACAAGCAGCAAATTCAGATTCATCCCCTACCGGCGGCGCGATATCGTCGAAATGTGCCTGCAGGATAACCGGCTGGCGGCCGAAGCGGAGAATTTTCGGCAACTCGGCTACATGCTCGATCAGATTTTTCATTTCGAGTTTCACCAGGTGATCGAGGCGCTGAAAAACGCTTACGCG
>JAACFA010000034.1 GCA_009937625.1 Gammaproteobacteria bacterium
AGGCTCGTAATCCCTCCGACGACAGCACGCTGATCGAACTGGCGGCCGATATAGGTCTCGATTGCGAGCGTTTTGCGGATGACCTGGCGTCGGCCGCATTACAACGGCAGTTGCTGCAGGAAATTCAACGTAGCCGGATGCTCGGCATCGATAGCTTCCCGAGTCTTGCCGTGGAAAAATCGGGGCATTTGCATCACATCGACTTGAACTATACCGATGCGCAGGCGATGCGGGCGCAGATCGAGGCGCTCTGAAGCGCCCTATAAAATCGCTTCCCGGATCTCTTCCACCTCGATTACGCCGCCGGTCATGTTGATTTCTTCGACGCTTTGCTGCGCATTGCCGAGTATGTCGGGATAATTTTCGGCCTTGACCAGGATAGGGGAGAGTCCGGTCGAATGCGTCAAACCCGCAAGCAGCGCGCTATCGGCTTCTAGCGTAGTCGAGGTTTTGCCAATCATGGCGCTGAGCGCGGCCACGTCGGTGCTCTGCTTCCAGGCCCGACGCAGGTAGTGATCGACCACCGGGTGAGTCGCCTGGAACAACTATTTCATGACCAGGCTGGTGGCCAGCGCGCGTACCGTGTCGAGGCCCATGCGTCTCGTCGCCGCCTGCACCGTTTCGGCAGGGTTGACACCGCGGTAAAGCGCCGAGTTACCTACCTGGACGATGCGCGCCGACAGCGCCGCATCGGTTTCGATGATCTTGCCGACATCGGTAATCGAGGCATTGTCATCATCCGCGGTTTCGCGTACACAAATCGCGACTTCGGGCAGAGTCGGGAGCGGTAAACAATCGTTTTCGAGATCGTCGATAATCGATTCAGGCGTGATACCCATGGTCTCTCGAGGGGGTTGATAATCTACCCTCGCGTATAGATGCCTATTCTGTTTTCGCAGCCCGATTGTGATTAATTTTCCAGCGGATAGGGCAGATCGACGTTACGAATTGTCGTTTCGGGCTGTTTCAGTAACTGCAGTTGACCCGCATCGGCTTTCGCGATCTGGGCAATATACAGGCAATGGCACAAGCCCCCTTCATCGAACTCCGCGTCGACCACCTTGCCGCTGCCGTCGCTCGCATCCTTGCCCTGCGTCACCAGCTCGTCGCCGGGTTCGGGTAGCTCCCCGGTTTCCAGCTCGGCAAGATACATACGCCGCTTTAACTTGCCGAGATACTGCATGCGCGCGACAATTTCCTGGCCCGGGTAACAGCCTTTCTTGAAACTGACGCCGCCGAGCGCTCCGAGGTTGGCCATCTGCAGGACGAACTCCTCGGAGGTCTGCGGATAAATCGACGGGATGCCGGCCCTTATTTCGGACAGGTGCCAGGATCGATAAGCGGCGACCTGTAATTTCGCGGCAAATTGCCGCCACAGCTCGATGGCCTCATCGGCCGACAGGCATAACAGCAGGAAGCGTTGCTGCGTTGCGAGTGGCTCGAGTCGCATCGAGATGACCGAGTCGGTTTGTATTACCGCGTTGATGGCCGTCGGTAATGACGGGTGCTCGATAACGTCGGAACGGTCGCTGACAACGGTGAAACGCGCGAAGTAATCGCTGGCGTCGGCGAGGGTTACCTGCGACTGCACGATATATTTGAACAGCTGCTGCAACAACGGCAGGACCATCGACCTGACGGTCACCAGGATGTAGCCGTTCGAAACCTGGATCACCCTGAAGATACCGAGCATTCGTCCTTTCGGTGTCGAATAAGAGCTCAGCTGCAGGCTCGCTGCATCGATCAGGTCGATGTCGTTGCTGAGTTGATTCTGGAGGAAATCGCGGGCATCGGCACCGCTAACCAGGATGAGCCCGATCTCGTCGGCCGAACAGATGTAGTTGCCGTTGGCGACGACATCGCTATTGCGATCTTTGAATTCCTGCCAATGTATCATAGCGCGTTGCTCTGTTGCTGAATTGCCCAGTCTATATGATGTTGAATGAAAGCGCTGTGAGCGGCGTAATCTCGTTTCAGCGTCGCTACTATATGAGGGTCAGGAGCCGCGTTTCCAAGCGCAACGACGACGTTTCGTAACCAGCACTGGTGCCCGATTCGACGAATGGCCGAGCCCTCCATTTTACGCAAAAACTCGGCCTCGGACCAGCGGTAGCATTCCATCAGCGAAATCTTGTCAAGTCCGTGGCGTGGCTGGAAATCGGGCTCATTGCTGAATTTTGCGAATCGATTCCAGGGACACACCAGTTGACAATCATCGCAGCCGTAAATTCGATTGCCGATGGCGGCGCGAAACTCCAGCGGGATCTCGGAGCGGTGCTCGATCGTGAGATAGGAGATGCAACGCCTGGCATCGACCAGGTAGGGTTCGACGATCGCCGCCGTGGGGCAGATATCGATGCAGCTGGTACAGCGACCGCAGTGATTTTCCAGCGGCGCGTCGATCTCGAGCGCCATGTCGGTGAATATCTCCCCCAGGAAGAACCAGGAACCATGATCGCGATGCAGCAGGTTACTGTGCTTGCCCTGCCAGCCAATACCGGCCTTGGCCGCAAGAGCCTTTTCCAGCACCGGCGCGCTGTCGGTAAAGACACGGTACCCCATCTTGCCGTAGATCTGAACGATACGTTCGGCAAAAGTCTGCAGCCGCTTGCGCATCAGCTTGTGATAGTCGCGTCCCAGGGCGTAGCGGGAGACGTAGGCAAGGTCGTCCCGTTCAAGCAAATCCAGCGGATTCTGTTGTTCCGCAACCAGGTAGTCGAGTCGAACGCAGATTACCGACAGTGTGTCCGGCACCAGTTCGGGCGGATGCAGACGTTTGCTGACGTTGCGTGCCATGTAGCCCATTTCCCCGTGAAAATTGCGTGCTATCCATTGTTGGTAAAGCCGATGCTGCGGGTCGAGTCTGACATCGGTGATGCCGACCTGCTGAAATCCCAGGTCGCGTCCGATTTGCTTGATAGTTTCAGTTTTCGACAATTGAAGGTAGCGCGTTTAAGCTGTTAATTAACCGGGATTCGAGTGCATCTTTTGTAGCGGCTGGTACAATATCTTATTTTTAATCAAAGCAGAATGTCTATCTACATTGCTATCGCGGTGGGCGGCTCGCTGGGCGCGGTTTCTCGCTACTGGGTATCCAGTACGACTTACCAGTGGCTCGGGCAGGGATTTCCTTACGGGACACTGGCCGTCAACCTGCTCGGATCGCTGGTAATGGGATTTCTGTCGGTACTGCTAGTGCACCGGTTTCACGTCAGCGAGGAAATCAGAATTGGTTTGCTGGCTGGTTTTCTCGGGTCGTTTACGACTTTTTCGACCTTTGCCATGGATACGCTACACCTGGCCAGTAATGAAGCTTTGTTGAAAGCTGTCATGTACATCCTGTTCAGCGTATTGTTCTGCATAATCGGCGCCTGGGCTGGCCTGGTCGCCGCAAGACAAATGATTTAATAATGCTCGATCCTAAAATCCTCCGCGGTGACCTCGATAGCGTCGTCGAAAAATTACGCATCAAAAACTATGATCTGGATGCCTCCAGCTTCAGCCAGCTGGAAGAACGCCGCAAGTCGTTGCAGATCGACACCCAGAAGCTGCAAAGCGAGCGTAATAGTCGTTCCAAGGCGATAGGTGAAGCCAAGGGCAGAGGCGAGAATATTGAACCGCTGCTCGAAGAAGTCGCCAGGCTGGGTGAACAGCTGAAATCCGCCGAGTCCGAGCTCGGCGCTCTGCAGAACGAGCTAGACGACCTGCTGCTGGGAATACCGAACCTGCCAGATGCCTCGGTGCCCGCCGGCGACAGCGAGGAAGACAACGAGGAAGTGCTGCGCTGGGGCGAGCCGCCGTCCTTCGATTTCGAGCCGCGGGATCATGTCGACCTGGGGCAGGCGCTTGGCGGCATGGATTTCGAACGGGCAGCCAGGCTTGCGGGCTCCCGGTTCGTTACCATGACCGGCAGCCTGGTCACGCTGCAGCGGGCCCTGATCCAGTTCATGATCAACCAGCACATACTCGAGCACGGGTATACCGAGGCTTACGCGCCTTACCTGGTTAACGAGAGCACGTTGACGGGAACCGGTCAGTTGCCCAAGTTCAAGCAGGATCTGTTTCATATCGAGTCGGAAAATCATAATCTTTACCTGATTCCGACCGCCGAGGTTCCGGTTACGAATTTTGTCGCGGACAGTATAGTCGAGGCTGAAAAGCTGCCGCTCAGGTATGTCGCCCATACTCCCTGTTTCCGTTCGGAAGCGGGTTCTTACGGCAAGGATACCCGCGGTATGATTCGCCAGCACCAGTTCGAGAAAGTTGAACTGGTGCAGGTGGTCAAGCCCGCTGATTCCATGGTTGCGCTCGAGGAGTTGACCGGGCATGCCGAAACCATCCTGCAGCTGCTGGGGCTGCCCTATCGCAAGGTTATACTCTGCGGCGGCGACCTGGGTTTCGCCTCCACCAAAACCTATGACCTGGAAGTCTGGCTGCCCGGCCAGGATACTTATCGCGAAATATCATCCTGCAGTAACATGACCGATTTTCAGGCGCGGCGTATGAAGGCGCGCTGGCGCAACCCGGAGACCGGCAAACCGGAACTGGTGCATACGCTCAACGGTTCGGGGCTCGCTGTTGGCCGCACCCTGATCGCAATCATGGAGAACTACCAGCAAGCCGACGGTAGTATCAGAATTCCCGAGGCCTTGTTGCCCTATATGCACGGCATGACTGAAATTCGGTCCTGAGGGACTATACTTTGCTGCAACCAGGCCGCTCCGGAAAGCCAGATGAAGCTGTTCGCAAAATTAATGATCGCAGTGCTGTTTATTGGGATGTTGTTACCTTTTACCATTCTTAAAGGTCCTGACGGTAAAACGCTGATGAGTCTTTCAGATATCGCCATGCCCGATTTTTCGATGCCCGAGATGCCTGATTTTTCGCGAGCGTTCAAAGGTGGTGAACCCGTTCCCGGCGACGACAGTGACCTGAGTGGTAAAGATCTCTTCTACCAGTGGTATGATGATCAGGGCAATGTGCAGTTCACTACCCAACCTCCCGCGCAAGGAATCGAGTACACTATCAAGGGCTTCGATCCCGATACGAATGTGATCCAGGCGGTCAAAGCGCCACCGGAGCAAAGCGCGACGGATGCAGCCGATACAGATCAGCAGCAATCCGCTAAACCTGATGATATCGGTAATCCATACTCAGGGGACAGCATCAAGAAACTTTTAGACGACGCCGGGAATGTCGAAAAGCTGATTAACCAGCGCTACAAGAATCAGGAATCCGCACTTAACCAATAGAGATATCAACGCATGAAATTAACCACATTTATTCTGCTGGCAGTATTGAGCTTTAACCTCAATGCCGCCGGTAAAAGCGCATTCATCAATTCCAAGGTGTTGCTGGAGAAATCACCCCAGGCCATTGCCGCCAACACCGAGTTGCAAAAGCAATTCGGGGAGCGCGAGCAAAGCCTGCGCAACCTGGCAAAGAGCATTCAGGAAATGGAACAGACCTACAAGAGTGATAGCGCCGTCATGAGCGACGAGCAAAAGAAAAAAGCCGAGGACAACATCATTCAAAACAAGCGCCGTTTTCAGTTCGAACAGCAATCGCTGAAGGAAGATTTACAGACCAAGCAGCGAGAGTTGCTGCAGCAGGTGCAGGTTTCGATCAAGACCGTGATTCAGGCCTACGGTAAACAGCAGGGCTATGATTTCATTTTCACCGATTCCAGCATTGCCTATGCCAGCGACGCGGTAAACATCACCGATGAAATTCTCGAGGAACTGAAAAAGTAAACCGACTTGCCAGTCCAGGCGACGCGCCCCGGACTGACAGACCTGGCTTTAATCCTGGGTGACGGTTGGCGGCGGCGCGGCAATCGCTTCGGCCTTGACAGCTTCAGCCTTGGACCCCGGCTCCGTCTTGTTCGACCTGGCTGCGACTTCAGCCGTCACCGCAGCCGTATCCGAATTGCCGTCGGTTTTCGGCTTTGCACGAGGTGCCCTGGCTTTCGAGGGCGGTTTGCTATTCGCATCGGACGCCTCTGAGACAGCACTGGCAGGGGAATTCTTTTCAGGCTTTACCGGCGGCTGATCTTTGCTCCCTGCCTGGGACTGGCCCGGTTCGGATCTGGCATCATCACCGACGTTTTGCTTGTCAGCACCGGCAGGCGAGTTATTCGACGCCGCTTCGGCTCCGGACTTCTGGCGAGTCTTTCGCTTTTTCGTATCCTGCCGTCGGGTATCGGCCTTGCCGCTGTCGCGCGACTGGCCGGATTGGTCCTGAGCAGCTGTTTCATCAGTGCTCTTGCCCTGATCCTGCTGCCCCTTTTTTTCCGCCTGGCGACCGCCCCGACTACTGCGATTACCGGACCGACTGCCGCCACGCGAGCGACCAGAACGGGACTGCCCCCCGCGGGGCTTGCCTTCCTGGGACTCGCTCTGGTCCGGGCCACGCTGTTCGTTATCCTGTCCCTGGTCGCGCCTGGCGGTTTCCCCACCCCTGGCGCTGGATTTGCCGCGCTGCCGATTTTGTCCGCCGCGGTACTTGCCACGACGACCCCGGTTGCCACTACGGGACTGTTGACTCTCTGGTTTAGGCTCGGACTCTTCAACTTTTTCGGCTGCTTTCTCGCCGCTGCCCACAAACAGGCTCACGATTCTTCGGATCAGGCCGCCACCATTAGTGGTCGGCGTTTCGACCGGTGGAAGCACAGGGGCAGCGGGTCTGGGTTCGCTCGGAGCCACGCGCTGCACGGCCGCTACTTCGGGCGTTACCGTCGTGCTGCTGGCCATTCCCACCAGGTCCACCACTTCTTCCTCGGTGGTCAATTCGTAGGATTTCTTGTAATTGGATTCGTGCCGATGCGTGTCGTTGTCCTTGACCCGTTCGATATGATAGTGAGGGGTTTCCAGCTTGGGATCCGGGATCATGACGATATGCACCTTGCGCCGCTGCTCGAGCGCGTCGATCTTCTCGCGCTTCTCGTTTAGCAGGTAGGTGGCACACTCGACCGGCATTTTCGCGAGGATTTTGCCGGTATTGTCCTTCAGCGACTCTTCCTCGAGCAAACGCAACACCGCGAGCGACAGCGATTCGACATCGCGGATCGTGCCCTGACCGCTACACCGGGGACATACGATCTGGCTGGATTCCTCCAGCGACGGCCGCAGGCGTTGGCGCGACATTTCCAGCAGCCCGAAACGCGATATGCGTCCTATCTGAACCCGCGCGCGATCGTCGTACACGGCATTACGCAGCCGGGTTTCGACCTCGCGTTGATTCTTGTTCTGCATCATATCGATAAAATCGATGACGATCAGGCCGCCAAGGTCGCGAATTTTCAATTGGCGCGCAATTTCGTCGGCAGCTTCGAGGTTGGTCATTTTCGCGGTATCTTCAATATCGCTGCCGCGGGTGGCGCGCGCGGAGTTGACGTCGATCGAGGTCAGGGCCTCGGTATGATCGATAACGATTGCGCCGCCAGAGGGCAGGTTAACTTCGCGTGAAAAAGCCGACTCGATCTGGTTTTCGATCTGGAAGCGGTTGAACAGCGGTAACTTGTCTTCGAACAGCTTGAGCTTATGCAACGAGCCGGGCATGACCATCGACATGAAATCATGCGCCTGTTGATAAGCCTGCTTCGAATCGATCAGTATCTCTCCGATGTCGTTTCGGTAGTGATCGCGCAGCGCCCGTACCACGATATCCGACTCCTGGTAGATCAGGAAGGGGGCTTTTTTGGTCTCGGCGGCCTTCTCGATCGCGGCCCATACCTGGGTCAGGTAGTCGAGATCCCACTGCATTTCCTCGAGACTGCGACCGACGCCCGCGGTGCGCACGATAACGCCCATGCCCTCGGGCATTTCAAGTCCGGACAGAAATTTCTTCAGTTCATCGCGATCCTCGCCCTCGATGCGGCGCGAAACACCGCCAGCACGGGGATTCTGCGGCATGGCAACCAGGAATCTGCCGGCCAGGCTGATAAAGCTGGTCAGCGCCGCTCCCTTATTGCCTCGTTCCTCTTTCTCGACCTGGACGATGATTTCCTGGTCTACTTTTAAGGCATCCTTGAGCAGAGGTTTGCCGCTGTCGTCGCGCGGGGCATCGCCATAATACTGCTTGGCGATTTCCTTGAAAGGCAGAAAGCCGTGCCGTTCGGCACCATAATTGACGAAGGCCGCCTCGAGGCTGGGTTCGACACGGGTTATTTTACCCTTGTAAATATTGGACTTTTTCTGCTCTCGAGAAGGTACTTCGATATCGAGGTCGTAGAGTCTCTGCCCATCGACCATGGCCACTCTCAGCTCTTCCGTCTGGGTGGCGTTGATTAGAATTCGTTTCATTTAATTTATTGCCTTGCTTGAAGGGCCGGGCACTGCGGAGTACCGGTTTTGTCGCTGCGGTTTCCAGATTTTGTTGCGGGCTGCGTTGGCCCGACCAGCCGGAACTAACCAGACCGTTTATCGTTAGGAAACTTTCGAGGTATACAAAACTGAGTGTGAGGCAGTACATGGACCCGTGTGTATCTCAAAGGCCCCGTGAGTCCGCGTCCGCTCGACGCTTTCCGGGCCTAATTCTTGTGGAAAACAACCGCTGCTGCGGCCTGCTTTCCGCGAAAAAACTGTAATGGTAGTGTTTTGCCCAGATATAGGCAGTACAATGCTACCCGAAGAATATATCACAGTTTCCAGGCACTGCCATCCATTGAATCCATTTAAGTCTCAAAAAACCGCCGTCAGCGTGGTGGAAATCAGCGCCGCACAGTTAAATCAGCGGCTCGATAATTTCTTGATAAAACAACTGGATAACGTGCCGCGTACCAGGATCTATCGAATCATCCGCAAGGGGGAGGTGCGTGTCAACAAGAAGCGTAGCAAGCCGGATTATAAACTGCAGATCGGCGATCAGGTGCGCATGCCGCCTATGCACATGGAGCGGGCAAAGCGGCGCAAGGCGCGGCCGCCGGAAACGCTTGTCAGAAAAATCGAACAGGCTGTGCTTTACCAGAATCGCGACATACTGATTGTGGACAAGCCTGCCGGGCTTGCGGTGCATGCCGGCTCCGGGGTCGATTACGGTCTAATCGATGTCATGCGACTGCTGTTTCCGACAACCGAAATTGAACTGGTCCACAGGCTCGATCGCGATACCAGCGGGTGTCTGATGCTGGCAAAGAATCGCCAGGCGCTGCTCGGTATGCAGTCCCTGCTGCAGGAGCGGAAAATCAACAAGAACTATACCGCCGTGGTGCAGGGGTGCTGGCCCCAGGAGATAAGCGAAATATCACAACCGTTGAAGAAATTTAACCTGCCCAATGGCGAAAGGCGGGTGCGGGTAGACGCCAGTGGTAAAACCGCATTGAGTCGTGTCAAGCTGCTGCGCGGCGGCAATTTCTATAGCATTATCCAGGTGGAGTTGGTAACCGGCCGGACCCATCAGATCAGAGTGCACTGCCTGGCGCAGGGGCATCCAATCGCCGGCGACGACAAGTACGGCGATAAAGAGTTCAACCGTAACCTGCGCCGACGCGGCATCAGGCGTCTGATGCTGCAGGCTTCGAGCCTTGAACTCCCGCTCAGCGCCTACACTTCTGAGTCAGTAATCAATGCGCCCTTGCCGGCAGAGTTCGAACTTTTGCTGGACGAAGCTAAACGGGCTTGAATCAATTACCCCTAAACAGGAACTACCATGGCCGAACCAGACACCGAAACTAACCAGGCGCGCCCCGTGGGCGACGACCAGAGCCAGAAGGTCGTCGACCGATTAGTCTTTGCGGCGTTAAGAGAGCAGACGCGTGCGCGCCGCTGGCGTATCGGTTTTACGCTGTTTTTTATCGCTTACCTGATCTTCGTCACCTTCGCGCTGATGACCGCCGGCGACGACGGCTTTGGCATTGGCGGAGAGCCGGACGGCAAAAAGCATACCGCGGTAGTGAAGCTTTCAGGCTTGATTGCCAGTGGCGAGAATGCTGGATCGGAAAAAATGATTACCGGAATTAGAAAGGCCTTCGAGCACGAGGATACCGCGGGCATCGTGCTCGAGATCAATTCGCCCGGAGGGTCGCCGGTGCAATCGGCTTACATATTCGACGAAATTATGCGTCTCAAGCAAAAACATGATTCGATCCCGCTGTACGCGGTTGTCACCGATATCGCGGCCTCAGGCGGATACTTCGTGGCTTCCGCCGCTGACAAGATCTACGTCAACAAGTCGAGCCTGGTGGGCTCGATCGGGGTACGTCTGGATGCCTTCGGCTTTGTCGACCTGATGCAAAAACTCGGTATCGAGCGCCGCCTGCTGACCGCGGGCGAAAACAAAGGCCTGTTCGATCCATTCCTGCCCGAGCAGGAAGCGCAAAAGGAACATTTGCAAAGCATGCTGGACCAGGTGCACGGCCATTTCATCGATGCGGTCAAGCAGGGCAGGGGGGATCGTCTCGATCAAAGCCAGGATATTTTCAGCGGGCTGATCTGGAGTGGCGAACAATCACTGGAACTCGGGCTGGCCGACGCCTACGGCTCGACGCGCAGCGTCGCCAAGGAACTTCAGGCTGAAGAATTGGTGGACTTTACACCCCAGACAGGTTTGCTCGAACGCATCGCAGACCGCATCGGCAGTAGCGCGGGACGCAGCGTCAGTCAGTACCTGCTGGGTGATTATTCGATCAACTAGCCGCGTTACACGACTTCGATCCCGGCCTGTTCCAGCATCGCAGTCAACCTTAGTAACGGCAATCCAATCAGCGCGTTGGGATCGTCGCCGCGCAATGCGCTGAACAGGCAGACGCCGTAGCCTTCGGCCTTGAAGCTGCCGGCGCAATCGTAGGGTTGTTCGACCGCGAGGTAATGCTCCAGCTGTTTGTCGGTCAGATTCCTGAATTCGACCTCGAACGGCACATCTTCGACCGCGCAATAGCCGCGCTCGAGATCGAGCACGCAGACAGCTGTATGAAACACGACCGTCTTACCTTGCGCCCGCCGCAGCTGCTCCAAGGCCCTGGCGTGCGAGCCCGGTTTGCCGAGGATTTCGCCATCCAGCAGCGCGCATTGATCGGACCCGATGACCACTGCCTGTGGGTAACTTTGGGCGATACTCTGTGCCTTGGCCTGCGCCAGCCGGCAGACGTAGTCTCGCGCCTGTTCGCCCGGGTTGACGGATTCGTCGATACTTGGGGAATGGCATTCGTAGTCGAGATGCAATCGATCCAGCAACTGTCTGCGATAGGGTGAACTGCTGGCCAGGATAATCTTGTTATGCAATGAATTCGATGCTCCGGATTAGCGATGATTCGCGGCCCGTTCCGGACCCCGCGGTCGAGCCGCAGCGCCGTATATTACAGGCATTCGGAGAATTCACAATCCTGTGATTTTAGCCCCGAATTGAATAGACATTGTTATCCACAAGCATGTAAAATCGCCGCCTTATGCGGGATAAGTTGCGTAGGCGCTACCAGGTTCAAAAGGAAGTGATCCGAAACGGCCATTTTGAAGGCGATATCGCATTATCGGAATTGGCACGTTTGGGAGAACTTTTGTACCCGGGCGAAGCGGATCGGCCAGACCGGAAAATCGCCGTCGAGTTTGAGTTTCTTCGTAACGAGTGCGAGATACCCATGATAGCAGGGCGGCTGCAGACCAGTCTCGAGCTGGAATGCCAACGCTGCCTGCAGCCGTTGGAAACCCCGATGAAACTGGATTTCCGGCTGATGATAGACGCCAGCGACGAACTGCTGCGCGATAGCAGCGTGGATACGCTATACAGCGAAGACGGCTTCATCGACGTATTCGAAGTGGTAGAGGACGAGCTGATTCTGGCCATCCCGCTGGTGGCCTTGCACGAAAATAGCGATTGCAATGAGCACTGGCCGGACTCGTCTGCGCAATCCGAGGCCGCTGTTAAAGACAACCCGTTTGCAGTTTTACAGCAACTGAAAACGACAGATTAAGTTAACTGGAGATATCAATGGCAGTTCAGCAAAACCGAAAAACCCCGTCCAAACGGGGCATGAGACGATCGCACGACGCCCTCGGTTGCGAGACCCTGTCGGTCGAACCGACGACGGGCGAAACGCACCGTCGCCATCATGTCAGCGCCGACGGTTACTACAAGGGACGAAAAGTTATCGCGGACAAGGTCGTCGAAGACGACGACGAGTAGTATCGATCAAATCGAAATTCGAATACGGGCGGCACATACCGCCCGTATTTATTTCGGACGCGGCTTAAATGGTACAAAAAATTATTGCACTCGATGCCATGGGAGGCGATCACGGGCCTGCTGTCACGGTGGCTGCGGCCAGGCTGGCAGTAGAACGAATCCCCGAAATCGAATTAGTCCTGGTCGGCAACCAGGAGCATTTGGCAGCCGAGCTACAGAACAATAACCTGCAGCAGGAAGGCCGTGTCAGGATACATCACGCTTCCGAAGTCGTGGAGATGGGCGATTTACCGGCGGTGGCCCTGAAAAAGAAGAAGGATTCCTCGATGCGGGTGGCGATCAACCTGGTAAAGGACGGTTCGGTGCAGGCTTGCGTCAGTGCGGGCAACACCGGCGCGCTTATGGCGACCAGCAAGTTCGTATTAAAGACGATACGTGGAATCAGTCGGCCCGCGATCTGCACTATATTACCGGGTATCAAGGGGCATACGCATATGCTCGATCTTGGCGCCAATCCCGAATGTACGCCCGAAATCCTGGCCGAGTTTGCGCTCATGGGATCGGAGCTGGCGCGCTCCGTCGAAGGCATCGACAAACCCAGCGTCGGCCTGCTCAATATCGGGTCGGAGGAAATCAAGGGCAGTGAATCGATCAAACGCGCCAGCCAGCTGATTGCCCAGAGCCGCTTGAACTACTACGGGTTCGTCGAAGGTGATGACATTTTCAAAGGCACCGTAAATGTCATCGTCACCGATGGCTTTGTCGGCAATGTCTCTCTCAAAACCGGCGAGGGCCTCGCGGCGCTGGTGAGCCACGTCCTGCGCAGCGAGTTCAAGCGCAACTGGTTGACCCGTTTAGCGGGGCTCTGTGCGCTGCCGGTACTGCAGTCGATCAGGCGTCGCCTCGATCCACGGCGGCACAATGGTGCCAGCCTGCTGGGGCTCAACGGCATTGTCATCAAGAGCCACGGCAGCGCCGATGCCGAGTCTTTCTTCAACGCCATCAAGATCGCCGCGATTGAAATCGAAAACAACGTGCCGCGACGCATATCGACCGCGATCGAAAACCATTTAAGCCAGGTAGAGGAAGCAGTGACATGATCTACGCACGGATCAGCGGTACCGGCAGTTACTTGCCTGAAAATGTCATGACCAATCATGACCTGGAAAAAATTGTCGAGACTTCCGACCAGTGGATTCGCGAGCGCACCGGCATCGAGCAACGGCATATCGCCGCCGAGGGCGAAACCACGGTGGACCTCGCTGAAAAAGCATCGCGCATGGCGATTGAATCTGCTGGTATCGATGCTTCCGAAATAGATCTGATCGTGCTCGCCACCTCCACTCCGGACAAAATCTTTCCTAGTTCCGCCTGTATCCTGCAGGCGAGGCTAGATATTCACGGCTGCCCGGCGTTCGATATCCAGGCGGTGTGCACCGGATTCGTCTATGCCCTGACGGTGGCGGAAAAGTTCATCAAGACCGGCAGCGCGAAGAAAGCGCTGGTGGTAGGCGCGGAAGTCTTTTCCCGCATTCTGAACTGGCAGGATCGCGGCACCTGCGTCCTGTTCGGCGACGGCGCCGGCGCGGTAATACTGGAAGCGAGCGAGGAGACCGGAGTCCTGTCGACGCATATTCACGCCGACGGTAAATACGAAAACCTGCTGTGGGTGCCGCACGGCATTGCCGACGGTTATGACCAGGTCAAGCAGGGCAAGGCCTACGTCGAGATGAAGGGCAATGAGGTCTTCAAGATGGCGGTCAACACGCTCGGCCGAATCGTCGACGAAACCCTGGACGCCAACCACATGAAGAAATCCGACATCGACTGGCTAGTGCCGCATCAGGCCAATATACGCATTATTACGGCGACCGCAAAAAAGCTGAAAATGTCGATGGACCAGGTCGTCGTAACCGTCAACAAGCATGGTAATACTTCGGCGGCATCGGTACCGCTGGCCCTCGATGTCGCAGTGCGCGACGGCCGTATCAAACGCAATGAACTGGTGCTGCTGGAAGCCTTCGGCGGCGGTTTCACCTGGGGCTCCGTGCTGCTGCGCTACTAAGCCAGCCCCGGCACCTGGATTACATCAAGTAGGATGGCTGTGTTATGATGCTGCCAGATTACCTGGTGTCTAATCATGATAAGCGTGCTCTTAACCGACGACCACATGCTGGTTCGCAGCGGCATTCGCCGTCTGCTGGAAGATAGTCAGCAGGTCAGAATCATAGGAGAGGCGGATTGCGGCGAGGATAGCGTTCAGCTGGCGCAAGAGCTCAAGCCCGACGTTATCCTGATGGACGTCAATATGCCGGGTATTGGCGGTGTCGAAGCCTGTCGTCGAATTCTGCAACGCAATCCCCAACAGAAAATCATCGTGCTGACCATTCACAATGAACAAACCTTTCCCAAGCGCATGCTCGAAATTGGCGCCAAGGGCTACCTGACCAAGGATTGCGAGGTCGACGAAATGTTGAACGCCATCAGGCAGGTTCATAACGGCGGTGCTTATATTACGCCGAGTATCGCCCAGCAGCTGGCCCTGTCGTTGCTACCCGGCAACGAACATAATCCGATCGATCGGCTGTCGCGGCGCGAATTCCAGGTCATGCTGATGATTTCACACGGCCTGACCAATGCCGAAATCTCCGACAAGCTTTGTCTCAGCCCTAAAACCATCAGCACCTACCGGCTGCGCCTGCTGGAAAAGCTGGGGGCACAGAACGAGGTCGATCTGATCAAGATTGCGGTCGAGCAGGGCATCGTAGAATTCGCCCACTCGGACTAACCAACGTGTCGGAATTGCACGGCTGTCAACTGTGTCCGCGTCTAAGCCATTACCGCAGCGAACAGAAACAGAAGTATCCGGACTACCATTGCCTGCCGGTCGCGGGCTTTGGTGCGGCCGCCCCGCGCCTGTTGATCGTCGGTCTGGCGCCGGGACTGCACGGCGCAAATGCTACCGGAAGACCTTTCACCGGCGATGCTTCGGGTGGTGTTTTGTTCCAGACCCTGCATCGCTTCGGATTCGCGAATATGTCCAGTTCGCGTAGCCAGGGCGATGGCATGCAACTTTGCGGATGCAGGATCACCAACGCGGTAAAGTGTGTGCCGCCGCAAAACCGGCCCAATGGCGAGGAAATCAGGAACTGTAATCCTTATCTGCGCGACGAGATATTCGGCTTGCAGACCGGTAGCATAGTACTGGCGCTCGGTGCTATCGCCCATCGCGCGGTGTTGCAGGCCCTGGGCCGGCGACAGGCCGAGATGCCTTTTCGCCATGGGGCAGAGCATCGGATCCCGGGGCAACTGCAGTTAGTCGATTGCTATCACTGCAGTCGCTATAACTTCAATACCGGCAGACTAAACCGTATCATGTTCGACCGTATCTTCGAACGTATCGTCGAGCTAGCGCGATGAACAAGCATTCGAATTTCGATCACAAGGCCTTCCTCGACACGGTCAACAGCAAACCCGGCGTTTACCGCATGATCGACAGGAACGACAAGGTCATTTACGTCGGCAAGGCCAAGAACCTGAAAAAACGGCTAGCCAGTTATTTTCGCCAGACCGGGCTGAGCACGCGCATCATGTCGCTGGTGAACAATATTCATAAGATAGAGGTGATCAATACGCGCACCGAAAGCGAAGCGCTACTGCTGGAAAACGACCTGATCAAGAATTTGAATCCGCGTTACAACATCCTGTTTCGCGACGACAAGAGTTATCCTTATATTTGCCTGACCAGGCACGAGTTCCCGCGCCTGAAGGTGTTCAGAGGTAAGCCCGACAAGCGCAAGGGCACCTTCTTTGGCCCATTCCCGAGCGCCGGCTCGATTCGCTACACTATCAATCACGTCCAACGTATGTTCCAGTTGCGCAACTGCGAGGATTCAGCATTGTCGAATCGAACCCGCGCCTGCCTGCAGTATCAGATAAAGCGCTGTACCGGACCCTGTGTCGGCCATACCGACCGGGCAAGTTACCAACGCCAGATCGAACAGGCGCAGATGTTTCTCGAAGGCCGCAGCAACCAACTCATCGATCAGCAGATTGAACTAATGGAAGATTTTGCCAACAGGCTTGAATTCGAGCAGGCGGCACAGGTGCGCGACCGCATCGAAACGCTGCGCCGGGTGACCGAAAAGCAGTTCGTCACCAATTTCGACGGAGATATCGACATCATCGCCTGCGAGATGCAGCAAGACTTCAGCTGCATTCAGCTGTTCATGATTCGCAATGGCACCTCGCTCGGCAACAAGCCGTTTTACAATCGTGCCAGGCTCGACACCGATGCCGCCAGCCTGCTGGAGAGCTTCATTATCCAGCACTATTCAAACCATCCCGCACCGCCCGAGATTATCGTCAGCCACGAACTCGAAAACAGCGAACTGTTGGCCGAATCGCTGCATCAACTCAACCACTCCAGGGTCAGGATTGTGCATAATGTCCGCGACAAGCGCCGCCGTGCGCTGGAAAATGCGGTCAACAATGCCAAACAGGCCCTGGAAAGCTACTTGCTATCGGCAAGCATGTTGAGCAAGCGTTATCAAAACCTGGTGGAAATACTGCATCTCGAGAATCCGCCCGAACGAATCGAATGCTTCGATATCAGTCACACCATGGGCGAATCGACCAAGGCCTCGTGCGTTGTCTTCGGTAAAGAGGGTGCGATGAAAAACGAGTATCGTCGCTATAACATCAAGGATATCCAGGCCGGCGACGACTATGCCGCGATGCGACAGGTGCTGCAGCGGCGTTACGAAAAAAGGCGCAACTCGCCCGAGCAACTGCCAGACCTGATCCTGATCGACGGCGGTAAAGGACAACTGGGCGTCGCGATCGAAGTGCTGGAGGCCCTCAATATTCCCACCGTCAAGGAAAGCCTGCGTGTCTTCGGCGTGGCCAAGGGGGCCGAACGGCGCGCCGGTTATGAAGACATCCTCGACGAGGAAATGTCCGCGCTCAACTTCCCGCTGGATTCTCCCGGGCTGCTGCTGATCCAGCAGATTCGGGACGAGGCGCATCGCTTTGCAATCACCGGGCATCGACAGGCCCGCGCCAAAACCCGCAGTAAGTCGAGGCTCGAGGAAATCCCCGGTATTGGTGCCAGGAAACGGCAGATACTGCTCAATACCTTCGGCGGTCTACAGGGCGTCAAGGCCGCGGGGATCGAAGAGTTGATGCAAATCAGGGGGATTAACCGAGAGACCGCGCAGGCGATCTATGATAGTTTTCACGGCTAATTATCGGCCCATGAGTCAATGAAAGTAACGCTGCCAACCGCTATCACGCTGTTTCGCATAGCCTTGATCCCGCTTTTCGTGCTGGTATTTTACCTGCCATTCGCCTGGGCCAATGTCGTCGCTACCGTGATCTTCGCTATCGCCAGTTTTAGCGACTGGGTGGATGGCTACCTGGCGCGCTCGATGCAGCTCGAGTCATCGTTCGGCGCATTCCTCGATCCGGTTGCGGACAAATTGATGGTGGTCGTCGTAATCGTGCTGCTGGTCGAGGCAAATCCGAGTATTTATGTGGCATTGCCTTCGATCGTTATCGTAGCCAGGGAAATTTCGATTTCAGCGCTGCGGGAATGGATGGCACAGCTCGGCGCCAGCACCACGGTCAAGGTTTCATTCATTGGAAAAACCAAGACCGTGGCGCAAATGATAGCCTTGGGTTTCATGATTTTTTCGGAGCCCTTGGTGGGGTTTCCTATCTTCCAGATAGGGCTCGGTATCTATTATTTAGCAGCACTGCTGACCCTCGCCTCGATGGTCATTTACCTGCGCGCCGCGTGGCCGGTTATTAACCACCATAGTTAGCATTAGCAAGCCGCAGACAGCTTGACAGGCGGGGCCGAATATATAGAATAGCGGCTCTTTTGCGGGAATAGCTCAGCTGGTAGAGCACAACCTTGCCAAGGTTGGGGTCGCGAGTTCGAATCTCGTTTCCCGCTCGTAAATACAGTATGATGACCGCTGCGCTTCGACTAGCAGGATTGCCCTTCATTGGCTGGGTGGCAGAGTGGTTATGCAGCGGCCTGCAAAGCCGTGTACGGCGGTTCGATTCCGCCCTCAGCCTCCATAATAACGATACAGTGAAAGCCCGATCTTGTTGAACTAGACTGAGATATCTGAGATTTCATTGGTCGCTTCGAAACGAATCTGACAGCAAGGCATCCGCGGCCCGGATGGCGAAATTGGTAGACGCAAGGGACTTAAAATCCCTCGACCTTAACGGTCGTGCCGGTTCGACTCCGGCTCCGGGCACCACCTATTAATATAATTATAACAATAACTTACATGACAAACCTCATGTAATATATAGATTGAATTTGTTTCTAATATTTTTAATTTAGTCCATATTTAGTCCAGTACGGCGCAATACCAGACATCATGAGTGTAAGAAAAGACTGAAGGATTTGGAGGGAATTGAAAAGCTCCAGGTCGTTTTTTGATGGATTATTTTCCCGATAGCGGACGTTCAAAATATAGAGTTCAGCGGCGACCTTCGGCCAGCTGCCGCTTAAAACTCCATTTAGTCGAAACATCCTGCAATGGGTCGACAATGTATACCTTCTGTGGGCTATTTTAGTCCATTCATCTGGGCGAATTTTGGCTGACGCAATATTTCCCATCGACCATATTGGTTTTGGTCTATATTTAACAGTAAGTTTATTTTCGTTCTCTCCTGATGAAAACTGATATCACTCCGCTGACAGCACTTAAAAGACTCTGTGAAAAAGATAAAACGGATCATAGTTTGCTGACGGATATTTCCCGCACCCTGGGCCTGAAACGGAACAGAAATCAGTCTGAGCAATGGAAACAGAAATTACGGGGGGAGTTAACACAAGAACATATCGAAATGAAGCAAAAGAAAAACTCTTCATTCAGAACTAAGGTCCATAAATTATTCAAACGGGCCTAGGCATTACGCATTCTGAACGCATTTCTGGCTGGCCAACGAAA
The DNA here is from genome assembly GCA_009937625.1 of Gammaproteobacteria bacterium. GTDB lineage: Bacteria > Pseudomonadota > Gammaproteobacteria. The sequence continues at coordinate 19,092 of JAACFA010000034.1, forward strand.
CGCTACAACTGTTGATCGACGGTATTAGTCTATTGACGGCTGACAAACGGCAGTTAGATAGATTAAGGGTCGACAATCGCAACTGAAATATCAATTCTAAGCGGCAGCTTTCTCCATAGGAGACGCTCAGAAGCCCTATCTGGACTTCTCGAAACGGCCATTTTCGGACACCTACAAATTATCTTCTTGCTAAATCCCTATCGTTAATGTTATTTGTCGGGACAAGTGAAATCTTGATGCGAAGCCAGCGCGTTCAGGTATTCGATTTTAGTGTCCTCGACAAAGTAGGAGACCAAAAGAAACTATGAAAAAAACCTACTGGTTTTTGAAGCCCGTCCTGGCCATGTTGTTAGTCGCCGTCATCGGCGGATGCACCAAGATTCAGAGCCAAAACGGTCACGAGTCCGCCGCCACGGGAGACAAACGCCCGAATATTCTCATCGTGCTGGCCGACGATCTGGGCTACAGCGACGTCGGCGCGTACGGCAGTGAAATCGAGACGCCGAACATCGATCAGCTTGCCGCTCAGGGGGTTCAACTCACCAACTTTCACGTAGGCGCAGCCTGTTCACCGACTCGAACGATGCTGATGACCGGGGTGGATAACCATCTCGCCGGGCTCGGCAACATGCTGGAGATCGTGGCCGACAATCAGTTCGGCCAACCTGGGTATGAAGGGCATCTCAACGACAAGGTGGTCACCGTGTCGACCCTGCTTCGTGATGCCGGCTATCACACTTACATGGTTGGCAAATGGCATCTCGGCAAAAGCGCGGGGAATATTCCTCATGGACGTGGGTTCGATCGATCGTTCACGCTGATGGAGAGCGGCGCCGACAACTGGGTCAACCAGTCCTACGGCCCAATGTACGAGCGGGTACATTACTACGAGGACGAGCGTGAAGTTGACCTGCCGAAAGAAAACTATTTCTCGACTGATTATTACACCGATCGCATGATCGAATACATCGAGTCTAACCGACAAAGCGGCAAACCGTTTTTTGGCTACGTCGCCTACCAGGCGGTGCACAGCCCGCACCAGGCGCCGCGCCCGTTCATCGATAAATATAATGGCGTCTACGATGCGGGTTGGCACGAGCTTCGCCGCCAGCGCCTGGAAGGGCAGCAAAAACTCGGGATCGCCAGCCCGGACGTCGAGTTGGCGCCCAACTTCGATAAGACCACGATGTATACCGTGGACGACTGGGATTCGCAGAGTGATGCGGAGATGGAATTCAATGCCCGCCGCATGCAGGTTTATGCCGGCATGGTCGACAATATGGATTTCAACATCGGCCGGTTGCTGGCTTATCTGGAAGAAATCGGGGAAGCCGACAATACCCTGGTGATTTTCATGTCGGACAACGGTGCGGACCCGACCGAACTGCAGTACATGGCGCCTTTTCGTCCATGGTACGAGGCGAAATATCAGCATACCTTCCGCGACAAGAACTTTTCCTCCGGTTACCCCGAGCTTGGCCAGAAGGGGTCGTTCTCGGCCTACGGCGCGGGCTGGGCGGCGGTGAGCAATAGCCCGGCCACCTATTGGAAAACCTATTCTACCGAGGGTGGATTGCGCTCACCCTTTATCGCTCGTTTCCCCGGCAAGATTCCCGCGGGCCAGATTTCCAGTGCATTCGGTTATGTTATCGATGTCGTGCCCACCGTGCTCGAAGTGGCCGGCGTAAAACGACCGGGCTCGACCTACTCCGGCAAGTCGATCCACGCCCCCTCGGGAGAGAGCATGTGGTCGCTGCTGTCTGGCTCTGCCTCCATGATTCATGCGCCAGACAAGTCGATCGGGTACGAATTAGCGGGTAGCAGCGCGGTATTCCAGGGAAATTTCAAACTGGTTCGGAATTTACCCCCCAAAGGAACCGGAGAATGGGAACTTTACGATATCGTAGCCGACCCGTCGGAAATGAATGACCTTGCACAAGAAATGCCCGACCTGATGGCAAGTCTGATGGAAGCCTACTCGAGATACGAGGAAAACAATAACGTCATTCCGGTACCCGACGACTACGATCCAAGAAAACAATTACAGAAGAACGCCAGGCGCGCCAAATCGCAGTAACAATAGCTGCAAGTCGAAAATGTTCGATCGCCTGCTGTTCAATATCTCGGCAGCTTTTGAACAGCTCACCGGCGTCGCTGTGCTGGCATTACCGGCTTTGATTGTCGGCTTGTTGTTTGGTGACGGTATCGGCGCTGTCGGAATTGAAGTCGCGCGCGTATTGGGAGTCGCCCTTTGCGCACTTGGATTCGCGGCCTGGGAATCGGATGGCCAATTGTCGAGGGCTGGCTCGAGGATCGGACTCTGTGTCTATAACTCCGGTGTGGGCTCTTTGCTGGTTTACCTGGGTTTTGTTATTGGCTTCGATGGTCTATTACTTTGGCCAGCCGCAATTTTTCACGTGATTGTGGGTGTTGTCATGATTACCTTAATTCTTCGTCAAAGGCAGGATACCGGCTAATTGCATAACTCCCTGGCACCGCTCGGCAACCGGCATTCGACGCATCTAACCCTGGCAGGTTCCGCGGGTCGATTGGATTTATCTTTCACTCTGGTTTGTCTTCGCCGGTCCGCAATTTTATAACCTACTTCGAAAGAGTTCTTGAAGGCACGATCCGAACCGACGTCGAAAACCGGGAGAACATTAATTCTGTGATCCGGCGGGTTGTTGATCAAGCTGCACATCATCCAATCCTAATCGAGATCGACGATACCTAATTCAACATCGCAGTTACTGTCGAACACCAATCGCGGAGCATTAACCCGAATTGTCGGATTGAGCTTCTGTTTTGGGTCTATTCCGTTGAAAAACTCAAAAAAAATGGAAGGCTGTTTTCTGCCGAAAGCTAAAACATTCTGAACTCCTTACAGCGCTTAGCCAACAAGCTC
>JAACFA010000215.1 GCA_009937625.1 Gammaproteobacteria bacterium
CCTCGAATACGACACGGGTTCCGACGGCACGGGATTCGGCATCGATCTCGACTATACCGGGCCGATGTTCGGTGCTTCCTATCGAATGTGACGATGTTCAGGCGGCTCAGGATAAAGGGGACAGTGGGGATATTATTACAACGTCTTGTCCTGTTCGATCTCCGTGCACACTTCGTGATGAAACCAGGAGCCGCCGCGCTTGCAGCGCTGGCGGCATGAAATGACCAGAATTTCGCCCTGGTTTCGTTAAATTCTATTGCCAGCTCTTTTATCCGCTGGCAAAACACGTATCATCGGGAGCAATGAAACGGTAAGGGCTGAATTAATACCGCATCGTTCCCGTGGCAAGCAAGGCAGTCGGCCACGGATCATAGAAATTTGCGATAACTAACCATAATGGTGGGGATATCATGAGAGATTATTTACACAACAAACTGAGAACCGCCGCACTTGCAGCGCTGCTGGCATGTTCTGTTGCAGCACCGGGCGCGGTTCTGGCCGAGGCCGAATGGATGTTATTCACGTTGGATAACGATACCTTTGTCGGCAATGACAACGGGTATACCAACGGGATTTACGTCTCCTGGCTGGATTCCCCGGAGGGCAAGCCCGCCGAAATAGGATTCCTCGCTAGCGCGATGAAGTGGAGCCTGCCGGACAGCGGTTCTTCCGGTACCGGATTCAGTATCGGGACAATCGGGCAAACCATGATCACGCCGGACGATATCGAAGAGGACCCGCCGATACTGCCACCCGACGACCTGCCCTATGGCGGCCTGCTGTTCTACGCCGACACTTTCGTTCAGGTCCAACAAAGCCACGCGGACAGTATTTCCGTTACGCTTGGCGTGGTCGGTGAATACTCGTTCGCCGAGGACGCACAGAAGTTCGTGCACGATGTCATCGATTCCGAAGAACCCTGCTGCTGGGACGAACAGCTCGACGACGAGGTCGTGTTCCAGGTTTCCCGCGGAAGGGTCTGGAGGACCTGGGTTTCCGATAGCGGCAACTCTGATTTTCTGCTCAGCGCCGATCTGGCACTGGGCACAATGAGGAACTCTTTCGCTACCGCGCTGCTGTTCAGTTCCCGGACCACCAACCCGGTGTCCTCGCAAAACGGCTGGTACCTGTTCGCCGGGGCGCGGGCAAGCTACCTGGGTAACCAGATATTTCTGGATACCAGCAAGTCCTACGACGATGACTTCGAGGAAATCGATTACCAGGAGGACCGGGTCTCGGTCACCGCCGGGCTGGCCTACTCGTGGAAGGAATGGTCTTTCACCTTCGCGATGAACGATCTGAACGTGAACGAGGATGAAGATTCGGCGGAAGAGTATTCCGAGTACGGCACCTTTACCCTCGCCTGGAAGCTCGATTAAGCGCATTCAACATTCTTTGCTAAAAACAGGGCCGCTATCGCGAACTTTTCAATTCAATCGTCGTCCCCGCGCAGGCGGGGACTTTTATCTGACACCGCGGTATTAATTGTAAGATTCCTGCCAGCGCGGGAATGACGGGGGTACGCGGGAATGACGGGGGATTGCTCGCGAAGACTATTACGGGATCGTTGAATTGTTTCGAATTGAAATCCGATACTTTTTTGGATTGAGCAAAAAAAACGTATACTGTCCCCCGATCCCGATTCGAAACCTGCCGGATAACAATGACGCGCTCCCTCGATCTTATAGCCAGCGCCAGCCGCTTCGCGATCGCCGCGGCAATCGTCTACTTCGCCTACCAGTTGGCGCAGATCAATAACAACGTGCCCGCGGTACTGCAGTCGGTAGACCAGGTGTCGCAACATATCGACCCGGCGTTAGGCGAGGTCGCGGCAATACGCGCCGAGATAACGGAAGTGCGCAAGCTGGTTCCACAGATGCTGAGCGAAACCGCCGAGGTACGCAAGCAAATCCCGCCAATCCTGGCCCAGGTCGAGTCCATCAATCAGCAAATCGATCCGATCCTGTTAAGAGTCGACAAGACGGTCGCGGTGGTTGACGATACCCAACGGCAGATTCCGGAAATTCTGACCACCACCGATAACGCGATTACGGCGCTCAACGAAACGCGCGCGGAAGTCGTACCGCTGGTGCCCCAGGTGCTCGAGGAGGTCAAGCTCACTCGGGAATCGGTCGATCCCACTCTCGACCGTGTCGAGATTCTCGTAGACGACGCCTACTCCAGGGCGATGAGCGCCATCGGCGCCGCCAAGACCGCCGGTCAGGAAGCGAGCGAGGGCGCGGTCAAGGGATTTTTTACCGGCCTGATCAAGCTACCCTTCAATCTCATTGGCACCCTGGCGTCGCCGTTGACGAAAAACATGGAAGCCGAAGTGGCTGAACAACTGATGGAATCAGACCTGGAACTGATGGTCGAGGCTGGAGAACGTGGGATTAAATCGAAAAAAATCGGTCAGGAGCAGCGATGGGAAAATCCCGAATCTGGAAATTCAGGGTCGCTGACGCTCGTGCGCACTTTCGAGCTGGAGGGCTTCGAATGCCACGAGGTGCGAATTCGAATCAGTAATCAGAAGCAACAGCAAATTCAGGACAGGACCGACGAATTTTGCCTTAATGAAGAAAATAAATGGGTCCTGGCGGCAGAAATAGGGAAATAGAACGGAGGAACAGGAACGGCCCGGCCTAACCGGACCGACAACTGTCCCGACCGGGCGAACTCTGCCTTCATCGGCAAGGTCCGAAGCAAACCAGGAACAGATCAGGTAACTTTCGCGGAAAGCTGGTCTTCCGACCCGGATATCCCGAACTTCCAGAAATTAGAACCTGCGCAACATGCCGAAATTGACCATAGCGGTGGTCGTGTCATAGAAATCGATGTCATTGTCCGAATCCGCATAGGCCACGCCGATATTGCCAGACCAGTCCTTAAAACCGAATGGATCACGGCGAAAGTAATTTACCGACAACCCGACTTGAGTCATCTCATCGGTCTCGTCGGCGATGGGATTGTCCTTGTCGAACTCGTAAGATCCCACGAACACATTGCTAACCAGGCGATTCCTGTCGTCCAGCGCCGTCGCGTAAGTCACTTGCACCGAATTTCCATCATAGGACATCGCATCGCCATCGAGATCATGTTCGACGGCGTTCACCCCGAGCGCCAAAATCTTACCCTCGGCAATTTTCCAGTTATAAACGACCCCAATAATATTAATGTCGCCGTTACGATCGAGCAGTTCCTGTTCGGTCGCGGTAATGGTCGAGTCCGCTACCAGTGCATCACCGCTGCGTTCTTTGTCAATATCGACTTCACGTGAAGTGACACGGACATCGAAACCACTGCCCAGGATGGCCCCCCACTGCAGGCGAACGCCACTGGCAGTACGATCTGTTTCATCGCGCTTGACACCGGCAACATAAGGATCCTCCCATACCTCGGTCGCCAGAGGGGTCCCCAGGGCACTGACTTCAAATATCCCGACGTCATCTACCTGGTGGCGCACACCGATGGCGGCGGCGAAATCGAATTGCAGAAAATCTTCGAGACTGCTGCCGAAAAAAAGCTCGGTCGCCTTGTTTTCAAAAGTATAGGTAACAGACAGCGCCACCAGCGGAATTGCCGCACTCTCGGTATCGGGGCTCTGGGTTGGATCGTCAATCGTATCGTCACCGATTTCAGCCATACCGCCAAAGGTCGTGGCAATCATGTTGGTTTCGGCACTAACCACGCCGGCCCCGAGCTGAAAGAAACCGCTGACACCCGGCTCCTGTTGCACCGGCGTAGCGGCAAATGCCATACCGCTGAACAGCGACAGTGCCAAAAGCGCACCGATCTTCGATTTAAGGCTCATAATCTACCCTCAAGTTATTTGTGTAGTGGGTTTGCTCCGATACTAAATCGCGTAAACCACCGGAAACTGCCGTGCATTCTATTATCTTTTAAACCCACAGGAAACCCGATTACGACCGACGGTCACCAATAATCGAGGTTTTTGGCATGAAATGACCATTTCTGGGGGAATCGCAGTAAAACCGGTTCCGAATAACGAGCGTCGGCGAGCCTGGTATATACCCCATCGCAGGACGAACTGTGGTTTCACATCTCCACTCAAAGCGGATATTATCAGCCGTCATGGATAACCTGATCGCCTGTCACGGTTGCGACTTGCTAGTCGACGTCGGCAACCTCGAAGACGATAGCCGGGCCTACTGCCCGCGCTGCGGCCATTTCCTGACTCGCTATCAGCGCGACGGCATGAGCCGCGTGCTCGCTTACGCCATTGCCGCCATCGTCCTGTTACTGGTGGCCAGCAGTTTTCCGTTTTTATCCTTCAAACAGGCCGGCCTCGAAAGCGTGATGACGCTCTACGGTGCGCCCGGTTCGCTGGCCCGTTACGGCATGCCGGCGCTGGGCCTGATCGTGGCCACCTTCATCATCATCGTTCCGTCCTTGATTTTACTGCTGATGGTGATGATCAGCGTACCCCTGTTGATCGGCCGGCGCGTACCCTGGATGCACGCCGCCACGCGCGCCGTGTTCGCGCTGCAGAACTGGTCGATGGCCGAGGTATTCATCATCGGGGTACTGGTCAGCCTGGTCAAGATCATGTCGCTGGCGACGGTGATACTGGGCATTTCGTTCTGGGCCTACAGCGCCTTCAGTATTTGCTTCATACTGGCCCTGGTTTCGCTCGACCGGTACCAGTGCTGGCAGCTGATCGATCAACTGGAGGCACAGGCATGAGCACGGGCGCGGTAACCGCGGCAGATAGCGACCTCGCCTCCTGCCATACCTGCTGCAAATTGTCCCCGGCGAGCCTGCATCGCTGCCCCCGCTGCGGCGCCACGCTGCACCTGCGCATCACCGACAGCGTGCAGCGCACCGTGGCGCTGCTGATTACCGCGACCATACTCTATATTCCGGCCAACGTTTACCCGATCATGGTTACCGAGTATCTTGGCGTACCCGAGGCCAGCACGATCATGGGCGGCGTCGTGGTGCTGGTAAAGCTGGGATCGATACCGGTGGCCGCGGTCATTTTCATTGCCAGCGTGGTGGTGCCATTGGCAAAAATCGCGGCCATGTTCTACCTCACGTGGAGCGTCGCGCGGCGCAAACTCGAGGGCCCGCGCCGCCGCACCAAGCTCTATGTCGTCGCCGAATTCGTTGGCAAGTGGTCGATGATCGACGTGTTCGTGGTCGCTATACTGGTGGCGCTGGTCCAGTTGCAGGGATTACTGGCTTTTTATCCCGGCATCGCGGCCTACAGCTTTGCCGGGGTCGTGCTGGTGACGATGGTCGCGGCCGAGAACTTCGATTCCCGCCTGATGTGGGACCAGCTGGAAGAAAAAAATGACAGCAGCAGAACCTGAAGTCGCCCGGGGCCGGAAGTTTACCGCGGTCTGGATCATCCCGCTCATCGCGGTGGCGATCGGCGCGTGGATGGTCGTGTGGACTTACATGACCGAGGGCCCCGAAATCCGGGTCACATTCGAAACCGCGCAGGGGCTCGCGGAAGGCAAGACCGTGGTCAAGTTCCGCGACGTCGAAATGGGCCAGGTGCAGGAAGTATTACTCAGCGACGACATGCAAAGCGTGACCGCGGTAATCAAGATGCGGCGCGAGGCGCTGACCATGCTGCGCGAAGACACACGGTTCTGGGTCGTCACCGCACAAATTGGCGGCGGTGGGATATCCGGCCTGGAAACCATTCTTAGCGGCGCCTATATCGAGCTGGCGCCCGGCACGTCGAACATCGAAGCACGGGAGTTCGTCGGTCTCGAGAAACCACCGCTAACGCCGGCCGATGCGCCCGGCTTGCGCCTGGTCCTGCTGAGCGAACGCGCATCCTCGGTGACCACCGGCGACCCGGTCCTGTATCACGGTTTCAAGGTTGGACGCGTCGAGAGCCTG
>JAACFA010000216.1 GCA_009937625.1 Gammaproteobacteria bacterium
GGCGGTAAGGTCGAGAATGTCGGTAAATCCGAGTTTGGTTATGCCAGCGTGCGCGCGCGCGGGCATACCGAGCTACTGCGCGATATCCAGGACCAAGAAACTAGCGAGGGTTACGGCATGCTCGACGTCTGGATGTCGCACGGCGACCGGGTAGCCGAGTTGCCGCCCGGCTTCAAGCTCATGGCGAGCACCGAGAGCGCGCCGATCGCCGGCATGGCCGACGAGCAACGGCGCATCTATGGCCTGCAGTTCCACCCCGAGGTTACGCATACGCGACAGGGAGTTGCGATCTACGCCCGCTTTTTACACCAGATTTGCGGCTGCGGCTCAGAGTGGACTTCGGCCAATATTATCGACGCGACGATAGCCGATGTGCGCGCGCGGGTAGGGCAGGACGAAGTCGTGCTTGGGCTCTCCGGCGGTGTCGATTCGTCGGTGGTCGCGGCGCTGCTGCACAAGGCCATCGGCGAGCAGTTGACCTGCATCTTCGTCGATACCGGGTTGTTGCGTTATCGCGAGGGCGACCAGGTGATGGAGCAGTTCGCCGAACACATGGGCGTGCAGGTGATCCGCATCGACGCCGAGGCGCGTTTCCTGGCGAAGCTCGAGGGTCTGACCGACCCGGAGGACAAGCGCAAGGCGATCGGTAACCTGTTCATCGACATCTTCGAGGAAGAGGCCGGCAAGCTCGCAAACGCGAAATGGCTCGCCCAGGGTACGATTTACCCGGATGTCATCGAATCCGCCGGCGCCGCCACCGGCAAGGCGCATTTGATCAAGTCGCATCATAACGTCGGCGGACTGCCGGAAGAGATGAAGCTAGACCTGGTCGAACCGCTGCGCGAACTGTTCAAGGACGAGGTGCGGCAAATCGGGGTCGAACTCGGGATACCGCGTGACATGGTTTACCGGCATCCTTTCCCCGGGCCCGGGCTCGGCGTGCGTATTCTCGGCGAAGTGAAGAAAGAGTTTGCCGACACGCTCAGGCTTGCCGATCATATCTTTATCGAGGAGTTACACAATCACGATCTGTACGACAAGGTTTCGCAGGCTTTCGTCGTGTTTCTGCCGGTCAAATCGGTCGGTGTTACCGGCGACGGTCGCCGCTATAATCACGTGGTCAGTCTGCGCGCGGTAGAGACCATCGATTTTATGACGGCGCGCTGGGCCGACCTGCCGTATCACTTTCTCGATCACGTCTCGCGGCGGATCATGAATGAAATCGAGGATATTTCGCGCGTGGTCTACGATATCTCGGGCAAGCCGCCGGGAACCATCGAGTGGGAGTAGGTCCGCCGGGGACCACCGGCAGCGGATTCGTAACGCTAAGTTGAGCCAGACAGAGGCCCCAATTGCTTGCCAGCATCTTTGTTATTTTTTTGTTCCAGCTAGTCGGCGAAATGCTGCAGAAATACTTCGAGCTGACGATCCCGGGTCCCGTCATCGGGCTGGTATTGTTGCTTGTAGCCCTGTTGCTGCACGGCCGTTATGGCAAATCATCCCGGGGCGAGCTTGAAACAGGCCTGAACAGGACTTCCGATTACCTGCTGGGCCATCTGCCCCTGCTGTTCGTTCCGATCGGTGTCGGGGTCGTCATGCATATCTCTTTCCTCGAAGATCGCCTGTTGAGCGTACTGTTGGTGATCTTTATCGGCACCGTACTGACCGTGGGCTTTACCGCTTTCGTCATGGAGAAGTTGCAGACCCGGGGAGGTCGGCATGACGGATGAGCAGAAGCTCTACAGCATCTGGGTTTATTTACAGGCGGAACCCTTATTCTGGTTGACGCTGACCATCGGCGCCTACCTGGTCGGGGACTATTGTTACCGCAGGTCGAACCTGTTCCCATTACTGAACCCGGTTGCGCTGGGGATCGTTATCGTCAGCGGCGTGCTGTTGATATTTAACATTCAGTACGAGCGTTATTTCGATGGCGCAAAGTTTATCCACTTTCTGCTGGGGCCTGCGACGGTGTCGCTGGCAATTCCCATATACCGGAAATGGGACCTGATCACGGCTAACGCGAAGCCGATTGTCACGGCCGTTATTCTGGGCTCGATATTCGCTGTCCTGGTCACCTACCTGCTCGCGGTATTTTTCTCGCTGGAGCGAGAGATCGTATTGAGCCTGTTGCCAAAGAGCGTTACCGCACCCATCGCAATGGGTATCTCCGAACTCATCGGCGGCATCCCTTCGCTAACGGCCATCATCACCATCATCACCGGTATCATCGGCGCCGCTTTCGGTACCTTCACCCTTGATTTGCTGCGCGTGAGGAAGATGTCGGCACGCGGTTTCGGTATCGGCCTCGCGAGCCACGGTATCGGCACCGCCCGCGCCATGAGCAGAAACGAAACGGCCGGCGTGTTTGCCGCCGTGGCAATGGGTTTGAGCGGAATCGTGACCGCCCTGATCGTGCCATTGATGATATTTCTGCTGGATATCTGAGGAGTACCGCTTGTCCCGGGAAATGAACGACTCGACCTGGATGCGGCAGGCCCTGGTGCAGGCACGAATCGCGGCCGAGCATGACGAGGTTCCGGTCGGGGCCGTACTGGTAGACGCGGCCGGTGATTTAATCGCGGCGGGGCATAATCAGCCGATCGGCGCCTGTGATCCGAGCGCTCATGCCGAGATCATGGTGTTGCGCGCGGCGGCGCAAAAACTGGGAAACTACCGGCTGCCCGGCACCACGCTCTATGTCACGCTCGAACCCTGCGTCATGTGCGTCGGCGCGCTGGTGCATGCGCGCGTCGAGCGCGTGGTTTACGGTGCCGCCGAGCCCAAGACCGGCGCTATCGAAAGCGCGCAGCGCCTGTTCGAAAGCGGCGAATTCAATCACAAACCGGAGATCGTGTCCGGCGTGCTGGCCGATGAATGTGCATCCCTGATGACCGAATTTTTCGCCGGCAAACGCGCATCGAAGAAATAAGCTCCCGGCCGACGCCCGCTATCGCGTTTAAGCCGGGGCCTCAGAATAGGGGCCGGCACTGGCAAGATACCCGCTTTCGCGGGTATGACTCCAGGCGCGGGTATGACTCCAGGCGCGGGTATGACTCCAGGTGCGGGTATGACTCCAGGTGCGGGTATGACTCAGGGGCGCGGGTATGACTCCAGGTTCGACAATTAGCCTGCGCCTGGAATTTGCTTATAGGCTCGGTGCCAGTGGCGCGACCTCCTGTTTCGGCTTGATGTCGCTCGCCTCGCGCAGCGCCCTGGTCTCGAAGCCGATCAGGTACTCGTAGTACTGGCGGATATTTTCCACGTACTTGACCGGTTCCCAGCCGCGCGCGTAGCCGTACTTGGTTTTCTTGTACCATTTCTTGCGTGCCAGTAACGGCAGGTTTTCCTTGAGGTCGATCCATCGATTCGGATCTCCGCCGCGACTCTCGGTGATAATGCGGGCATCCTCGACGTGGCCGAAGCCGACGTTGTAGGCCGCCAGCGCAAACCAGGTTCGGTCCGGTTCGGGGATATGCGTCGGAACACGCTTGTGCACCCGGGCGATATACTTCGAGCCCCCGTGAATACTCTGCGCGGCATCCAGCCGGTTCTTGACCTTCATTTGTTTGGCCGTGCTCAGGGTCAACATCATCAAACCCCGCACTCCGGTGGGCGACTTGGCGCGCTCGTTCCAGAGGGATTCCTGGTAGCCGATAGAAGCCAGCAGACGCCAGTCGATTCCGACCTCGTCCGCCGCCTGGCGGAACAGGGTCTCGTATCTGGGCAAGTGCGTTTTAATGCGCCGGGTGAAGGTTCGAATATCCGAGTAATTGAATTTCTCGACGTGGCTGTAATGCCTGTGTACCAACTGCTCGAGCCGGCCGTCGCTTTCGATTTCCGCGAAAAAGATATCGATCGCCGTTGCCAGGCTATCGTCATCGCCGTAGTTGAAAGCCCAGCGCAGCTGACGCGGTTCTCCCAGCTCGAAGGCAATGCGCAATTCGGGGAAGTAGCGACGCTGCAGCGCTATTTCGTGCGAATCTGCCAGGATATAATCCACGTCGCCGGCATCGACCTGTTCGATCAATTCCTCGGCCGCGATATCGTCGACCTCGATCCAGTTCAGGTCGGGATATTGCTCCAGCAGGCCGTGCAGCAATTTCACATGCGCGGTGCCGCCGATGACTTTTAACGACCCCCCCCGGAGATTGCTAACCTTGCGCGGCCGGTCCGCCTTGAACTTGCGGTACAGCACCTGGTTGCTGACCTGGTAGTAACGCGGACCGTAGGCGACCGAACGGCTGAAACTGGATTCACCCCGGGACAGGCCGGCGGCGGCGATGTCACCGCTGCCGAACAGCAGTTCCGGATATAGATCACTGAAGTTAGGCACCGTGACGAAACGCGCCTTGACGCCGATCGACTCTGCAAACCAGGTCGCCAGGTGATACTCGAAGCCGTTGGGCCCGTCGATATCCTGGTAATAGGTCGTGGCACTGTTGAGCGTCAGGACGTTGAGATAGCCGCGCTGTTTGATCTTGTCCAGCGTACTGCGGGTCTTGCTATCGATGCCGGGCGAAATGATCAGGATGGCCAGCACCGCTATCGCCGCAACCATGCCTGATATCAGTTGAATTCGATGGGCAAATGGGGAAAGCTCGACCACGGCCTATCCTCGGATTACACACAGACTACTGTCTGCGGGTAAACACCCATTCACGCTCATCGGAGAGCTTCGGACTAAAACGGTACCCCTCGTAGTCGAAATCCTTGAGGCCCTGCGGTACGTCGATCTTGTGATCGATGAGGTAACGCGCCATCAAACCGCGCGCTTTCTTGGCGAAGTACTGGATGAACTTGTAGTCGCCGTCGCGATACTCCTTGAAGGCGGGGGTGATAATTTCGGCCTTGAGCTGTTTCGTTTTAATCGACTTGAAATACTCGCCCGAGGCAAGATTGATCAGGGTTTTCGAAGCCGCCTGCCTGAATTCCTTGTTGAGCTCCT
>JAACFA010000217.1 GCA_009937625.1 Gammaproteobacteria bacterium
CGACATGGGTGAAATGGTCATGCCGCTGCCGCGCAACACGCTGCCGATGATGACCGGCCAGGGCCAGTTCGGCCCGATCGAAATGGGCGGCATGCTCACCGTGCTCAAGGTTCGCGCGAACCAGGCGCGCGGCGACTACAGCGACCCGGGCTGGTACGACTACCCGCCCGGCACCGTCGCCTACGAAGTCTGATTAATATTTATCGATAACAAAACACGGGAGTTAAATTATGAACAGCAAACCATCCTTATCCTCGGTCCTGATGCTATGGGGCCTGTTGGCCTTGCCCGCCGCGAGCCTCGCCCACAGTGGCGACGACGGTCACGTAACCGAGTACGACCCGGTCGAAAACGAGTTCGGCAGCTACGGCCCCGACATGAAGTCGAGCCGGGTAATCAAAGTCGACATGAACGACAACATGCGTTTCAGTCCCGAGCGCATCAAGGCCAAGGTCGGAGAGGTCATCCGTTTCGAGCACACCAATACCGGCAAACTGATGCACGAGTTCGTTCTCGGCACGGGCGAATACCTGATCGAGCACGCCGAGATGATGAAAAAGTTTCCGAACATGGAACACGACGAACCCTACATGGCGCACGTGGCGCCGGGAAAAACCGCCTCGATGCTGTGGAAATTCGACAAACCCGGCGTTTACAGCTTCGGCTGCCTGATCCCGGGCCACTTCGACGCCGGCATGAAGGGCGAGATAATCGTCGAGTAGCGCTCGTTGCCGTAACCGCCCACCGGATTCACGGCGGGCGGCGGTCGTTCACTCCACGGTGACGCTCTTGGCCAGGTTGCGCGGCTGATCCACGTCGCAGCCGCGCTCCGGCGCGACGAAATAGGCGAGGAACTGCAGCGGCACCAGCAGCAGGATCGCCTCCAGGCAGGGGTGCAAGGCCGGCACGACGATCTGGTCGTCTACCAGACCGGCTACCGGCACCGGTCCCTAAAGAATTGTCGGGACAGTAGCGCCTGCAATTTTATTCGATGAATGAGATCCCCCAGGACATCCAGGGGGATGCACCACGCACTAACCCTGTTTTTTACCGGCCAGGTGGCGGCTATTAGGCACGCTTTTCGCTCCATTCAAAATATGTCCATTTTCGGCAGCTAGTCCGTCGAGTATCGGGCAATCAGGCCGCTCATCCCCATGACAATAGTCTGCCAGGTGTGCAATCGCCTGCCTAATTTCCTGTAGCTCGAGTATACGTTCGTCCAGTTCCCGCAGATGATTCATGGCCAACGCCTTGACCTTTTGGCTGGTACGGCGTTTGTTCTGCCACAGGTCGAGCAGATCTCTGATCCTTTCGATTGAAAATCCGAGATTTCTGGCCTGCCGAATGAAACTCAGCATATACAGATCCGTCCCTGAATAAACTCGATAACCCGATGCCGTCCGGCCCGCCCTCGGGATCAGGTCGATATATTCGTAGTGGCGGATCATTTTGGCGCTGACTCCCGATGCCCGCGCAGCCTCACCGATATTCATTGTCTGCATGGTTTTATTTCTCGATTCAATTTCATCGATAGTACGAACGGAAATTATATCAATTCCCGCTTAACCTTCTAACGATGGGAAGGTTTATGCTCAAAATACCAAATCAATTTAATGAACCAAACGAAGAGGAAATTCAACATGCAAGATTCAACAACCTGTCATTTACCATCTGCACACGCCGCACATGTCCATGGTGGCGCTTCGACTAGCACGGTCAAGTTGGCCAATCAGTCCACACTGCATTGCCTGATCGGTTGTGGTATCGGTGAGCTTGCAGGACTTATGATCGGTGTAAGTCTCGGATTCAGTCCATGGATTACCATGGCGCTGGCTACGTTTCTCGCGTTTGTCAGCGGTTATACCCTGGGCTTGCTCCCGTTGGTACGGCAGGGCAAGGGCTGGCTGGAGGCGTTTCGCATTATATGGCTCGGAGAAACCATTTCGATCGCCGTCATGGAACTCGTCATGAACTTCACCGACTATCATGTCGGCGGGGTACAGGTCGACTCAATTTTTCAACTGCGCTTCTGGCTTGGTTTTCTGCTGGCACTGCCGGCGGGTTTCGTCGCCGCCTGGCCGGTCAATTACTGGCTATTGAAACGAAATTTCAAGCAGCCCTGCCACTGAGGGGAAAAAGGCGGCAAGGGTGCCGTGTCGTCACAGCTCATCCCTGCCGTTTTTGGTAGAAATCATGAGAGCGGGCGTATTTTTGTAAATCGATTCTCCTTTTTCGTGTTAAGCATCATCATCGTGATGGGCGCCGCTAATGGCCGATCACGGCAGCCCGGTGGTCGTTTTTCAGCGGCTCCTCGGGATGAAAAATAAGTCTCAGCTGGAATTTTCAGGTTTTCGAGAACAGCAAAACTAGAGCCTTCTCTATAATTTACAATGCTTCCATTTTATCCACGACAACAGCCTCCGACAGGTACAGCGACGAACGTGTAGCCAGAGTTAGTGCGAAACCAGTTTCGTGTTTATACTTTTGTAAAATGATTGGGTGTTATTGTTTCGTTTTCAGTTAACTCGCCTAACAAAAATGCGGAGGATCAAACATTAAATATGATTTCAAAACTTAAATTTTGGCTTCCGATGGTGGTATTTCAAATCGTCTTCGGACTAACGATTTTTACCATCACACGCCAATATTATATCCAGGACTCAGATAACGTCGGAAACGATTCGACTGAAATTCGCCAGCCTTCGTTTGTATGGCCGGACGGTGTTACGCAGATGGATTCAACACAACTAGATTCTTCGACATTCAGTCGGTCGTCTATTGAAGACCCGGTTGAATTAGCCCGTCAGGCGAGTGAGTTTTTTACCAAAGGGCAGTATGACAAGGCTGCTGATTCGTACCAACGGTTACTAATACTTCGCCCGAATAATGTCGATACCTATAACAATTTGGGCATCACCCTGCATTATCTGGGTAGATCGACCGAAGCTCTTCGCTGGTTAAATGAAGGTGTGGCAATCGACCCGATACATCAAAGAATTTGGCTAACATTGGGATACGTTAATAGCCAAACAGGAAACACTGAGAAAGCACGAAAAGCACTTACGACCGCCTTAAGTATTGAAGCCAGCAACGAGATCGGAAAATCAGCGGCAGAAATGCTTGAAAACCTCCCTTAGCATTATTCCCAGGAGATATTAGGGAACAAACCATGTTATTGAGACGTGCCAGAAATGCGCATCTTTATCTGACAAGGCGCCGTGTCCGTTCATAGCAAGGATGTTAAGATTGCGTCAATTTCGATCAGATCAATTTAGTTAATTATGAATTCCAATCGCTCCGTCCGCATTTTGGCGGCTCTTGTTCTGGGTTTCTTGACCTTCGCAATCTTTGGCCAACTCCGCGCCGAACACGAGGCCGATCATCGATATAACATTCGCGGATATCTGCTCGATGCGAGCGATCGTGGCATTGCCGATCAGAAAGTTCTCGTGTTCGACGGGGGCAAGCTGTTGGCCAGCGCCGAGACAGACCAGTCCGGTTACTATTCGATGCATTTGCATTTGCACGATGAGGATCTCGGCCGCAAACTGACGCTTCAGGCCGGGTCGAGCAAGGCCCAGCTTCGGGTGAAGTTCGACCCGGGCGATAAAACCACGGTGCGCAGGCATGACGCCAATTTTGTTGCCGGCGATTTTTACGAGGGCGAACTGGGGCGTTTTCGAGTGCCGCCCTGGGCATACGCAGCGGCGGGTCTGGCCATGTTCGCTTTGACCCTGGTAATGCTGGAGAAACGGCGCCGCGCAAAACTTCGCAACAAGGCAAAGGCTGTCCACCCGGCAGGCGGCAAGGCGAAAGAAAAGAAACGTCGTAAAAAACGTTAAAGGCGGGATATCGGCCCGGATCAATCCGGTCATTACGCCTCGAAAAGCTTTTAGCGCTGCTTTACAGACCATTTCGATTCGTCTTGCATCGAGCGGTGGCGGTGACCTTCTCCCCGAAAAGGATACCAACCTGCGGTTACGGCTAGTCGTGGGTGTGGGATTGCTGCAAGTAAGCGATTAAATCGGCCAGGTCCGCGCCGCTCATCGACCAGCGCGGCATGGCAGCGTCGAGCTGCTTGCCATCGGGATCGATGCCATCGGTGATAGCCTTGCCCAGGGAGGCGCTATCGTAACTGCCATGATCGCCATGACCGTCATCCGCGTGGTCGTCCGCGAACAGAGCCTCGGCGGTCAACGCCGGTGCCTTGATCCAGAATTGCGGCCAGAGGCGTTGACCCTCGCGCTTGGCGCCGTGGCAGACGGCGCAGCCGCCGCCGTGCATTTGCCGATGCATGTTCATCATGCCGGTACCGCCGCTGGCCGTTATGGCCTTGCCTGAGGCGCTGGTGCCGGTGAAATAGATGCGCTCGCCGTTGGAGGCGAAGCCCGTTGGACCGTAACCGAAGTGCTCGTCTCGCGGCGAACAGGAGACGAGCAACGGCAGCACTAACAGCACAACGGTTTTCAGGCTGGCCGTTATTGCGCCGACACCTTTCATTACATGCACTCCATGTGTTTAGGCCCCTGGCAATCGAGCTCGCGCCGTGTCCACAGGCTCTTGATGTAAGCCACGAGATCGCGCGCGTCGGCAGCGGAGATGCCGCTGTTTTTACCCGCGGGCATGCGCGGCGTGCGCGGCGAGCCCTCGAGAATCGTTTCCGCCAATTGCTCGTCGGTGTGGTGCCAGGCGTGCGCGGACTCGTCCAGCGCGGGGGCCATAATGTAATCCTTGTCAGTCAGGGCCTGTTGCGTATAGGTTTCGCCAACCCCGTCGACGCCGTGGCAGACCTGGCATTTTTCGGTGTAAATGCCCTGCCCCCGCTTTTCCGCCTCCGATCGCGGGTGGTAGGGGCCGCGCAGCTTGTGCCAGTCCTCGCCGTAGTTGTCGGAAACGACCAGCCTGCCGTAGTGATTCCGCGCCAC
>JAACFA010000218.1 GCA_009937625.1 Gammaproteobacteria bacterium
ACCCCGGTTCGGGTATCGCAGGGATTAAAAAACGGCAGACATCGGCTTTCGCTGGTGTAGAATACCGGCGATCATAAACAGCGCCCGAGCGCCCTCAGCCCAGGAATAATAATGACCTCCCGATTTACAAACATCTGTATTCTGCTTGTCTCGACCTTGTGCCTGTCATTGACCGCCATGGCCCAGGAAACGGGCAAACCGCTGGCCGAAAAAATGAAACAGGGCACCATTACCATAAACGCCTCGGTGAAAGGCTGCGGCGAAGACGTCAAACAGCATTGCCCGGGGCTTGGGAAAAATTCGGGAAAAATCTTCATGTGCCTGTCGGCCTACGAGGCCCAGTTAACGCCCCAGTGCAAGCAGGGGATTCTGGAAGCGACGCTGGCGATGAAAACCGGGATTGCCGCGGTCGAATATTCGATCAGCGCCTGCGAGGCGGATGCCGACAAGCATTGTCTCGACGTGCAGCCGGGTGAGGGTCGATTGCTGACCTGCATCAAGGCCAACGAATCCCAGGTTAGCCAGCAGTGCATTACCGCGCTCAAGGATACCGGGCTGTGGGAGCGCCTGCCCTAGTCGGCAGGTGGGTGATTCGCACGCGGTTTTTCTGGCGCCGATCTCTTGTCGCCTGGCTCGCGGTGAGTTGTTAAGTTAAGCTCCGGTCGGGTCGAGACTTAATTGTCATGAAATGGCAATTTACAATTTCGGCTATTCCCAACAATATTGCGATCAACAAGCGATGGGGCTCAACGTATGAGAAAAACTGTTAATCCTCTCCTGAGCCTTCTGCTGGCGATGTGCATTGTATTGCCCGGTCATGCGCAGGAAGAGCAGAGCCTCGATGAAATCGCCAAGGAGCTGGCCAATCCGAACACATCGGTCGCATCGCTGACCCTCAAGTTGCAGTACCGCATGTTCGAAGGCGATCTCGATGACGCGGATGACCAGGACAGTACGACTTTCCTTTTCCAGCCGTCGCTGCCGTTCAAGCGCGATGATGGTTCCAAGATAATCTGGCGCCCAGCGGTACCGTTTATCGTCGACCAGCCGCTGTTCCAGGGCGGCGACGACTGGGACGAAGAGACCGGCATGGGCGATATCTCCTTCGATCTCGCTTTCGCGCTGCCGCCCGAGAAGGACGATCCCGGCAAGCTGATCGCGGTCGGTGTTTTTTCGTCGTTGCCGACCGGCGACGACGACCTCGGCTTCGGCGAGGCGACGACGCTCGGCCCCGAGTTTCTCTACGGCAAGATCAGCAAGGAATTGATCTGGGGTGTTTTCCCCAACCACCAGTGGGATATCGATGGCGACATTGATATCAGCCTGACCACGGTGCAGCTGTTTTACCTGCGTTTTGCCGAGGGCGGCGTGACCTATGGCACTTCGCCGATCATGACCTACGACCATGAAGAGGACGAGGCGACCATTCCGCTGAACCTGACGGTCAGCAAAACCATCGCCATCAGCGGGCGTCCGTGGAAGATCGGCGGTGAAATCAATTATTATGTCGAGCAAGCGGACGAATTCGGACCGGAGTGGATGTTCGTCTTCAGCGTGGCGCCCGTGGTCAAGAATAAACTGGCGGAGTGGTTCAAATGACGAAAAAAAATATCTGGATAGTGGCTGGCTTTCTGGCGCTCGGCGCCTGCGCAAGCTCGAGCCCGGATAAATCGATGCCCCCGGCGGGTGCGACCGTGTGCGAGGATCCGCGCCCGCAGGTCTGCACGATGGATTACCGCCCGGTTTGCGGTACGCACCAGGATGGCTCGGTCAAGACTTATTCCAACGGTTGCGGCGCCTGCTCGAATCCCGAGGTGACCTTCTGGACCGAAGGCGCGTGCCCCGAATAAGTCGGCCGAATCGAACCGATGCATCCGAAAATTTTACCGTTGCTTGGTTTGCTCTGTTTTCTGCCCGCCGCATTCGCCGCGGACTATTCGTCCGCGCAAAAGTCGTATAAGTCGAATTACGACAACGAGGAAGGTTTCGCGGGCCCGGGCTCGACCGTGCGCCAGCTCGAGGAGGACGATCAGCAAAAAACACCGGCGTTTCGCATCGAGGCTTTCGACGAAGCATTGGCGCCCTGGTTCGAGGGGAAAAAGGGGATTTACGACATCAGCGGACTGCAGCTCGGATTCGCTTACAATCTGTTGCACCAGGAGATCGACGAGTCGCTCGGGGACGAAGACAGCGCGACCTCCAGTATCTTCCGTGTTTCCGGTAAGTGGGAGGTTTATAACCGCGGTGGAAAAAACCAGGGCCAGCTGGTGTTTAGCTTCGATAACCGCAATAACCTCTCCGATCTGCCGCCCGGCAGTCTCGGTGGCGAGGCAGGCTACATCGGCCAGACCGGTGCGCTGTTTTCCGACGTCGACACGATCCTCGGTGATTTCTACTGGAGCCAGTTTCTCAATGAGGGCCAGACCGGGCTGATCGTCGGCCGCTACGATCCGAACGACTTTTTCGACGTGCTCGGTTACGCTAATCCGTGGACCTCGTTCCAGAACCTGTCGATCCTGTTCAATACGTCGATCGCGCTGCCCGACTGGGGTTTCGGTATCGGCGCCGGTCACTGGTTCGAGGGCGATCAGCTCTACCTGTTCGGTTCGGCCAGCGACGCCAATGCGGTGCTGACCAGGGAAGAGTTCGAATTCGATACCGACGAACTCTATAAGACGATCGAGTTCGGGTGGTCGCCGGGCCGCGATCAGCGTTATTTCAAAAACGTGCACGTGACCCTGTGGCAGGTCGACGAGCGCGAGGACGACGGCATCGACGACGCCGACGGTGTTACCCTCGGTGTCAACTGGACCTGGGATTTGACTTATATGCTGTTCGCCAAGATCGGCTCGTCCGACGCCGATGCGCCCACCGACCCGCAAATAGCCGAAAACTCGGTCACGATCGGCGGTATTTATTACTTCGCCAACCGCTCGGACCTCGTCGGCATCGCCTATAACGAGAGCGAACTCGCCGCGGACGGTCTCGACGACCAGACCACGCTGGAAGCCTTTTACCGTTTCCAGCTCGCGCAGAACCTCGCGATCACGCCGAGCTTCCAGATCCTCGGCGACCCGGCGCTGAACCCCGACGAAGACGAAATCACGGTCCTCAGCCTGCGCCTGCGCCTGACGCTGTAAATTATGGTGACAGTTACCAAAATTATTAATTATGGTAACTGTCACCGTAATTCGTTATGCGGGTTGCTATTGTTGGTTGCGCTTTTGGCCTCGCCGTTGAGCATGGCCGGCGGCGAGCCGGGGGCGGTAACCGGAACCGTGACTTACCGCGAGCGCATCGCGCTGACGCCGGAGGCCTTGGTCGAGGTGCAGTTGCTCGACGTCTCTGTCGCCGATGCCTCGGCGAAGTTGATCGCAGAGCAGACGATCAGGCCGCAACACCAGGTGCCGATCCCGTTCGAACTGATCTACGATCCCGCCGAGATCGACGAGCGTTTTACTTACGTCGTGCGCGCAACCATTCGCGAACGCGGGCGACTGATGTTCACCACCGATCGCAGCTACCGCGTGCTGACGCGTGGCAGCCCCAAACACGTCGATCTGGTCCTTGTTCGCACGTCCAACTAAAAATGTCATTCCCGCGTAAGCGGCGGTCCGGCGTCCCGGAACCTTATGCGGAGCCGTTATCACAAGATCCCCGCTCGCGCGGGAATGACAGAGTTTTCCGTCATCCCGTCCTCGCACATGGTCACGTTCAGTGAAAATGGGCAAATCAGGAGCATCGGGTAGGCACCGAGAGAATAAATCGTTTCTTCGACGCTAATTGTCAGTATTGGCATCTCGCGGGGTCGGAAACTAATAAATACCGCCAGTTTCCGGTCACGCTTTCCTGGTTCCCTGGTCGATTCAAAGTCGAAACCGATTAAAGGCCGGGGTTCGAATCACCCGGATTTTGCGATACCGTTACGGTAGCCGCTCGGTGTCGTGCTGGTCCAGCGTTTGAATGCGCGGGTGAAATGCCCGGCATCTCGGTAGCCGAGATTGGCGGCGATTTTTGCGATGCTCATCTTCGCGCCGGCCAGGCGGTCGAGTGCATAATTGCGGCGCGCGTCATTGACCAGGCCGCGGTAACTGCTGCCGTGTGCCTTGAGCAGGCGCTGCAGGCTGCGCGGCGTTATGCCGGCGATGTCCGCGACCAGCCCGAGCGACAGATTCGGCTCGGTGACGTAACTTTCCAGCACCTTGCGCAAAACCGGGACCGGGTTGGCGCTTGATTCGAGCCTGCCGACGGACCGGTGCGGTTGCGCCGATTCGTGTCCGGTCGCCGTCTTGCGCTTTTTCTCGAGCGACAGCAGGTCCTGGGCGAATACGACTGCGGTTCCCGGCCGGGAAAACCTGAGCGGGCATCCCCCGAAAACCGAGTTTTTATCGGCGATCCGGTTCTCCGCCATCATCAGTTCGACCGAATCCGGGCGCCAGTTTTTACCGGCGAACACCCGGATCAGGTCGATCATGCCGGTGACGCGGTATAGCTCCATTTGAATGTCGTTGTGGATGTACGGCGGCGAGAGGTACCGAAAGCGGCAAATGCCGTCCGGCCGCTGCAGTTCGAAACGAGCGACGTTACTTTCGCCGCTGGCGATACGGCAAAAAGTCTCGAGCAGCGCTTCCAGGGTAGGTGGTGCCGCTAGTGCCGAATGCATGGTTTCGATCTCGTACCAGGGTTTCACCTGCGCGGCCTGCATGCCGAAATCCGGGATGCTCTGTTCGATCGCGACCTGGTTGACGAGCTGGAAAAAGGATTTGACTGGCAGCTGCAGCTCGGGGTCGTCGAGCGGTTGCAGCGGCAGCCGGTTGCGGCGGAAGTACCGCTCCGGGTCGACACCGTTGTTCAGCATCGCGATGCGGAACGGCTCGGCGAAGGCGGCCTTGACGACGCCGATCGGCTTGCGGT
>JAACFA010000035.1 GCA_009937625.1 Gammaproteobacteria bacterium
TCGCCGCGGGCGCGCCGATGAGGACGATATCCGCGTTGCGGGTGTCCCCGGGCTCGGCGACGGGCAGGTCGAAAAAACCGCCGCTGGGTGCGCCGCCGAACATGGATTTCATTTTGGGAGTTTTCTGATTCATGCTGTTGCTCTTTATGCTAAGCGTCGCTAAGCGACACCAGCGTGTACAATTTTATCGACCGGGTCTGGCCGCGTGCCGTGGTTTCACCGATTAGTTTAAGCTCGTCTTCCGACAGATGTGCGACCGCCGATTCCGACATTAGCAGACGGGTTCCGTATTCCTTGTTCATCGCTTCCAGGCGCGCCGCAAGATTGACCGCGTCGCCGTGCACCGTGTAGTTCAGCCGGCCCTTGGCGCCAATCGCGCCGGCGACGACCTTGCCGCTGTTGATGCCGATTCGGATATTGAGCGGTTCACCGGCAAACTCGCTGCCGGCGACCGAAGTCAGCATGTCCTGTGCGGCCAGCACGGCATTGCGCGCATGCTCGTCGTCTGCCACCGGAACATTGAAGGTAGCCAGGATAGCGTCGCCCTGAAACTGGGTGACTACGCCGCCATGTTGTTCGAGGATCTCCACCATGCGCGAGAAAAAGGCGTTCAGCACTTCGACGATCTTGACCGGCCCCAGCGTTTCGGTGAGCCGGGTAAAGGCTTCGATGTCGCAAAACAGGATCGTGGCCTCGCTTTGCTGGACCTCGAGATCGCCGCCGCCGGCCAACAGCGATCTGGCGACTTCCTCGGGAACGAATCGACCCAGCGTGTCGCGTATAAGCCTGCGGTCGCGCAGTCCGCTGACCATGTTGTTGAAGGCCACGCCAGCATCGTCCAGCTCGCGAATACGGCTACCGCTCAAGGGTTCGATTCGGTCCAGCTCGCCAGCGTCGACCGCGTCCGCGGCCCGCACGATCGCCTTGACCGGGGAACTAACCTTGCGGCCGACGATGATCGACGCGATGATCGCGAGCACGAGTACGATCAACCCGGCGGTTAGAGCCCGGATAGCCCGCTCGGCCTGCTCGTTCGGCATCAGGTTGGTGTTGATATAGGCACCGATAGTCCAGTCAGCGGGCCCGAAACGTTTGATATTGCGGTACAGGTACAGGTAGTAGTTGTCGCCCCAGAAGAGACCGCTGGCCTCGGTATCCGCCAGTGCCGACGAAATAAAGGCCGCATCCTCGTCCGGTGACCAGATGCGTTGTAGTACCAGGTCGTTGAGTTGCTCGAGCCGCGGCAGCGGTTGTTGTTCATTGCTGCCGGTGATCGCCGGATGCGCCAGCACGTAGTCGCGGTCGTACAAAACAAATGGAGTCACGCCGGTATCCGCGTAACTTCGCGCCAGGAAGGCCGAAAGCTCCTGCACCGTTACGATCTGGGCGAAAATGCCGATAAATTCTCCCTTGTCATCGTACAACGGAATATCGTGCAGCAGGGTCGTGGCGCTAACCGTATCGGTAAAAATCGGGTCGCGCCAGGCCGCTGTGCCGTCGGTTTTGGCCTGTTCGAGGTAGTCCCGTATCCAGGGTCTTTGCGACCAATCCTCGGTAATTGCGATCCGTTCATCGCGGTGCCAGCGACGAGCCAGGTTGTCGGGGGTGATTATGGCGATGCCCGCGACCTGGGGCGTCGCCGCGAGGACGCCATAAAAATAGTCGTCCAGTGCCTCGAGATCCGACAGATCCTTGATATCGCGTGCCACCCAATGCGCCTGGTCACGTACCGGCTGCAGGCGCGCGTCGAGGCTCTGTTCCATCTGGTCGATCAGGCCTTGTGCCTCGTTGGCCCACAGTTGACGGGTGGACTGCACGGCCTGGCCGAAACCGAGAAGCAGTACGATGGCGACGGTAAAGGCGAGCAGGCCGCTGGTCCCGAACACGGTGATCGCGGTAATCGGAATACGATATTTCAACGAGGTTGCTAACTTAGGGCTTAATCAGGGGACAGGTCAAGGTTTGTAAATATCTACGCTATCGCCACCGTTGAATTTTTGGAACAGATTCGCCCGCTCCGACGCGACCGTCTCGATGCTGGCCTGTTTGACGTGTCCGAAGCCGCGAATCCTTTGCGGCAGGCGCGCAATTTCGACGGCTGTGTCGAAATTTTGCGGCTTGATGTCATTCAGCAGTTGCTCGACATCCCGCTCGTAGTCGGCGATAAGGCGCCGTTCGAGTTTGCGTTCGGCGCTGTAGCCGAAAACGTCCAGCGCGCCTCCGCGGAATTTTTTTAACTTTGCCAGCAGGCGGAACAGGGATAGCACCCAGCCGCCAAATTCGCGCTTCCGCGGAATGCCGGTTTGTGGGTCGCGTTTCGCCAGCAAGGGTGGCGCCAGGTGAAAACGCAGTCGGTAGTCACCTTCGAACTGGGTTGCCAGGGTCTTTTCGAAATCACCGTTGCTGTAAAGCCTGGCGACCTCGTACTCGTCCTTGTAAGCGAGCAGTTGAAAATAACTGCGCGCCACGGCCTCGGTCAAAGCGTAACTGCAGGCGGCGCCCGGCGCCTCCAGCGACTGTTCCAGCGCTCGCACCCGCTGCAGCAGCTTCAGGTAACGGTCGGCATAAGCCTGGTCCTGGTACTCGACCAGGCAGGCGCTGCGGTAATCGATGATTTCGTCGAGATCGGTTTGTTCAGCGTCGGTTTGATGTGGCTTTTCGAAACCGGCTGCACGCCTCACGGCGTCGGCGTCGACGGCAAAGCGGCGGCCCCACAGAAAGGCCCGTCGATTTTTTTCTACCGCGACCCCGTTCAGCTCGATTGCCTCGAGAATCGAATCCGCTTCCAGCGGCACCAGGCCGTTCTGGTAAGCCACACCCAACAGCAGGAAGTTCGAAAATATCGCGTCGCCGAGCAGGCTGGTGGCCAGCCGCGTGGCGTTGACGAAATGGCCTCGCCCCGGTTCGATCTGCTCCTCGATCGTCTGCTGCATATCGTTGACCGGGAAGATGGCATCCCTGTCATGGGTGAAATCGGCGGTTGGCGACAGATGGTTGTTGATCACGGCATGGGAATGCCCGTGATTGAGCTTGGCCAGCGCGTCGTTGGCCGCCGAAACCACGAGATCGGCGCCGAGCAGCAGGCTGGCTTCGCCCGAGGGGATGCGTACCGAATGGATCTCCTGTTGCGTCGCGGCGATGCGCACATGCCCGGTCACGGCACCGAACTTTTGCGCGAGCCCGGTCTGGTTCAGCACCGATACCCCTTTCTGTTCGATGTGTGCCGCCATACCCAGCACCGAGCCGACGGTTAGTATGCCGGTGCCGCCAATGCCGGTGATCAGGATGCTGAAGGTACCGACCAGGGGCTGCTGCCGCGGTTGCGGCGGCGCCGCCCAGCTGTCGTCGCTGGCCTGTGTCGGACTCCTTCGTAACTGCCCGCCGTGCACGCTAACGAAGCTCGGGCAAAATCCACGCAGGCAGGAGAAATCCTTGTTACAGGCGCTCTGGTCGATCGCGCGCTTGCGCCCCAGTTCCGTCTTTTTCGGGATGATCGACAGGCAGTTGGATTGCACCCCGCAGTCGCCACAGCCTTCGCATACCGCGGCATTGATGAAGGCGCGTTTCGGTGGATCCACCAGGATGCCTTTTTTGCGCCTGCGCCTTTTTTCCGCGGCGCAGGTTTGTGCGTAAATTAGCGCGGTGCATCCCTCTGTATCGCGCAGTTCGCACTGGATCGCCTCGAGTTGAGCGCGGTGCGAAACGGTAACCCCGGCGCCGGCGACGCTGCGGTAGATTTCCGGCTCGTCGGATACCACGGCGATACGTTTGAGTCCCTCGGCGCGCAACTGTTCGACGATCCGGGACACCGATAAGCTCCCATCGAAGGGTTGCCCACCGGTCATGGCGACCGCGTCGTTGTAGAGAATCTTGTAGGTAATATTGACCCCGGCCGCGACCGCCGCGCGTATCGCCAGCAGGCCTGAGTGGAAGTAAGTGCCGTCGCCCAGGTTTTGAAACACGTGCTTGTTATCGGTGAAAGGCGCCTGGCCAAGCCAGGTCGCACCTTCGCCACCCATCTGGGTAAAGGTGACGGTGCCCCGATCCATCCAGGTCGCCATGTAGTGGCAACCGATGCCGCCATAGGCCCGGCTGCCCTCGGGCAGCACGGTCGAAGTGTTGTGCGGGCATCCCGAGCAGAACCAGGGTTTGCGTTCCACGCGGTTTCGAGGCTTTGCGAGCGCGGCTTCCTTGGCTTCGAGAAATTTCAGCCGCTGCTGAATCGATTCGCTATCGAAAAATCGTGCAATGCGCGCCGCGATAACGCGTGCGATCATGCCCGGGGTCAGTTCGCCGAGGTTGGTAACCAGCAGGTTGCGATCCTCGTCGTATTCACCGACCACGCGGGGTCGGCGATCGACCGGCCAGTTGTAGAGTTGTCCGGTCAACTGGTCCTCGATGACGCTGCGTTTTTCCTCGACCACCAGGATTTCCTCGAGCCCATCGGCAAACTTGTGCGTCATGACCGGTTCCAGCGGCCAGCTCATGCCGACCTTGTACAGGCGGATGCCGATCTTCGCCGCCAGCCGTTGATCGATGCCGAGGTCGCTAAGCGCCTGCAGGGTGTCGAGATAAGATTTGCCGGTGGTGACGATCCCGAGGCGCGCATTATCGCTGTCGAGCTCGATGCTGTTCAGGTTGTTGGCGCGCGCAAACGCGCGGGCGGCGTATATCTTGTGACGCTGCAGGCGTTCTTCCTGCGCCATCGGCGAGTCGGGCCAGCGAGTATGCACACCGTCTTGCGGCAATTCGTAATCGTCCGGAATCGCGACCTGGACGCGCCCGGGGTCGATCTCGGCCGAGATCGCGGCATCCATGTTTTCGGTAATTGCCTTCATCCCGACCCAGCAACCGCTGTAACGCGAAAGCTCCCAGCCGAAGATGCCGAGGTCGAGCACTTCCTGCACGCCCGAGGGGTTGAGCACCGGGCTGGTTGCGCCGACGAACATGTGATCGCTCTGGTGGGGCAGGGTTGACGACTTGCAGGCATGGTCGTCGCCGACCACGGCCAGCACGCCGCCGTAGGGCGAGGTGCCGAAGGCGTTGGCGTGCTTGAGCACGTCCATGCTGCGGTCGAGCCCCGGCCCCTTGCCGTACCACAGGCCGAACACGCCGTCGTACTTTGCGCCCGGAAACAGCCCCACCTGCTGACTACCCCAGACCGCGGTCATCGCCAGGTCTTCGTTAACGCCGGGCAGAAAATGAATATTGTGCGCCTCGGTAAAGTTTTTGGCCTTCCACAAGGCCTGGTCGAGCCCGCCGATTGGCGAGCCGCGATAACCCGAGATGAAACAGGCCGTGTTGAGGCCGCGATCGAGATCGCGCTGATGCTGCAGGATGGGTAATCGGACCAGGGCTTCGATGCCGGTCATGAAGGCGCGGCCCTTGTCCAGCGTATACTTATCGTCGAGAGAGACTTTCATAACACCACCAAACCAGCGCGAGGGAATCGCATAATTTTAGACCTGTCGAGCGGGAAAAAAATTTCCCATTTGTTGTAAAAGGAATGTTTTATGGAAAATTATTCCTATATTATTGGAATAATTAAAATTTTATTCCAATATTAATGAATTTATCGCCAATCGATGTCAAGATACTGGCCCTGTTACAGCAGGACGCTTCGCTCACGGCCGCCGAGATCGCCGAGCAGGTAAACCTGTCTGCCTCTCCCTGCTGGCGCCGGATCAACCGCCTCGAACGGGAGGGTGTCATCGATCGCAAGGTGGCGCTGCTCGACGCCGAAAAACTGGGCCTGGGGCTGGTTGTCTTCTCGCGTGTCAGCCTCGAGAAAAACGACGAGGTCGCGTTGCATGAATTCGAGGCGCGGGTACGCGAGTATCCGGAGGTCGTCGAGTGTTACACCGTGACCGGTTCCGCGGACTATTTTCTGAAGATTATTACCCGGGATATCAAGCACTATGATCGTTTTTTGCGCCGGAAATTGATACAGATACCGCTGGTCAGGGATGTCAATTCCAGTGTTGCGGTGACGCAGATAAAATATACCACCGGTCTGCCGCTGGAAACCCAGTTGCAGACCTCGAGCCATTAGCGAGAGAGCAGCTGCCATTTGTGCGCCGATCGTCCCAACCCGGTCGCCGTGTTACAAGTGCTTGCAGAATAAATAACTTGTAGGCTTAATACGCATTTCCCACGGTTTGATAGGTGCTTTCAGCCAATGATCAACAAGATTCTGGTTGCTACCGACGCGTCCGCGGCGTCGGGCCGCGCGGTCAGTTTTGCTGCACAATTGGCAGTGATACACGAAGCGGAATTGCTGATCTTGAACGTCATTCGGGACATGCAGCTGCCCGACGAACTCAAGAATGCGCCCGAGTTCGAATCCTTTAACAACACGCGTGACGACCTGATGCGCCAGGCCGCTGACCGGATCCTGGACGAGGCCAGGAAAAAGGCCAAAAAAGCTGGTGCAAAAAAGGTGCAAACCGCTATCGGCAGCGGCGATCCGGCGACCAGCGTCGCGGGTTTTGCCAAGCGCCGTAAAGTCGACCTGATCGTTGTCGGCACGCGTGGCCTGTCGAAGATCAAGGCTGCCTCGATGGGCAGCGTGTCGCGCAAGCTGCTGGACCTGACCGACGTCAACTGTGCCGTTATCCGGTAGGTTTGGCAGTCATCCCCGCGCAGGCTTGCGCGGCCCGGCGGGGATCTTGAGAATCCCTGACGATAACCATCAAAGTACATTGGGAGATCCCCGCTTGCGCGGGGATGACTCCTGGCGGGATGGCTCCCGGCGAACAGGACTCTTGTTAATTATTCCGGGGGCGGAACGTCGCGTACTCTCGATTTGGTCGGATCGTAGAAAGGGAAGGGCACAACTTTCGCCGGCAGACGCTTCTGCTTGCCGTCGAGCTTGCCGACCTCGACTTCGGTGCCGGCCGCGCTGTGCTCGACCTGGATGCGGCACAGCGCCAGGTTCTTGCGCAGGATTGGCGAGCGCACCGCGCTGGTGATCTCGCCAACCTGGTTACGCCCGATGTCGACGCAGTCGCCGTTGGCGGCGAGCTCGTCGCCATTCAATTCGAGACCGACCAGTACCCGTTGCGGATTTTCCTTGCGCCTGACCAGTGACGCCTTGCCGATGAAGTCGTCTTCCTTGGTTTTGAGCGGGACGGTAAACCCGATCCCGGCCTCGAACGGGTCGGTTTGATCGCTGAACTCGTAGCCGGCGAAAATCAGGCCGGCCTCGACGCGCAGCATGTCGAGGGCTTCGAGCCCCAGTGGAGTCAGATCGTAGTCCTTGCCGGCTTCCCAGACCGCGTCCCACACGGCGGGCGCATCCTTGGGATGGCAGAAAACCTCGTACCCGAGTTCACCGGTGTAGCCGGTGCGCGAAACCACCAGCGGGATGCCGTGTTCGTCGCCGATGCGCGCGATCGAGAAGCGGAACCATTCGAGTTCGTCGATGGTGGCCTGGTCGGGGCGCGTCCAGATTATCTGGCGCAGGATATCGCGGCTCTTCGGGCCCTGTACCTGCAGGTTATGCAACTGGTCGGTCGAGTTTCTCACCCAGGCCTGCAGCCCCAGTTTTTCGGCCTGTTCGCGCAACCAGATTCCGCTCTCGTCGCTACCGCCGATCCAGCGAAAGTTATCCCGGCCGAGGCGAAACACGGTGCCGTCGTCGATCATGCCGCCGTTTTCGTAACACATCGCGGTATAAACTACCTGACCGACCGCAAGCCTGCGAATATTGCGCGTGACGCAGGTTTGCATCAGCAACTCCGCGTCGGGACCGGTAACCTCGTACTTGCGCAGTGGCGACAGGTCGATCACGACCGCGCCCTCGCGGCAGGCCCAGTACTCGTCGAGCGCGCCGTGCTTGGTGTAGCTGTTGGCGAGCCAGTAACCGGCGTACTCGGTGAAGTTACGCGTGTGTTCCGAAGTGCGGCTGTGAAAGCCGGTTTCCTTTGTCATCTCTTTGTCTGCGTCTGCTGTCATTCTGAATGCCGTCGCTTTGGTAAATGAATTTTTGCCCGGGTAGACGCGCAGGTGGATATCGGTCGGGTTCCAGCCGTTAGCGGCGTCGATGTCGCAGGGACAGGCCGACGATACGCACAGGATATCTTTCAGCGCACGCATCAATACGTAGTCACCGGGGCGTGACCAGGGTTCGTCGAAGTACATCTGGTTGGCGTCGTCGATCCCGGTGTTGAAGAACAGGTTGATCGCCATCCAGCCCTTGCGCGCTTCCACGCCGTAGGGTCGCAGCGCCTGGTTGAAGTTGTCCGAACAGTTGACGTGGCCGGGATAACCCATGTCGTCGTAGTACTTGGCGGTGCAGGCCGTGCCGAAGCTGTCGTGGCGGCCGCAGGTGTCCTGCACGACTTCGAGCATCGCCTCGAAGTTCTGGTCGTAAAACTTGGAGTAGAGACCCGGGGCCGGGTAGGCGGCGCCGACCACGTGCCGGGTGCCGGTAGCGTCGAGGCAGCGCTCCACGCCTTTTTCCAGCATCGGCGCGTCGAAGCACTGGAGATCCGAGCATTCTCGTCCCTCGACGTCGATGATCTGGATGTAGTCGCCGGCCTTGACCTCGTAGGCGTAAGCGGTACGCGCAGCGATGCGCACATCGGCCAGCGGATCGGCCAGCGGATCGGGCAATCGGATTATCGATTCCCGCTCGGCGCCAGGCTGGCGATGAACGAAGGCGACCAGGTCGGTGGACGTATCCTGCCGGTCGGCGCGCATATCGCCGCCCGGCGCGGCAACAATGCAGGTAATGTCCTGCTGGGCGGTAAATCGCACCGAATCACCGGCTGGTGACCGATCCGCGAACACGCGGGTGCTGCGCGCCTGCTCGAGCGATATGCCCTTATCTGCCAGCGCCGCCTGCAATAAACCGGCGCTGCCTGCGCCAGATTCGATAATCTGTTTCAGGCCCTCGCTGTTGCCGTCGTGGCGAGCACCGATCAACCCGCTGTCGCTGCGACCGTTGCTATCGAATACGCTGATCTCGCCCGGCTGCAGGCCCTCCGGGTTAACCAGTTCCAGTTCGTCGCCGGCAGCAAGGCTGAGCGCCGTGCTGCCGCCGCCTTTTACCAGGTAACGCTCGATGTTGGTCGGTAGCACGTTGAGGCCGGGTTTGCGAACCCTTGGCTGGCTGGTGAACAGCGGCTGGCTCATGCCTCAGTCCGTTTCCAGCAGATCATCGTGCACCCCGTAAAGGTGTTGCTTGATCAGTTTTACCGCGCTGGAGGTGTCGCGGGCGGCAATCGCTTCATACAGCTTGCGATGCTGGCTATTGTAATAATCGATGCGGTCCGGGGTCAGCAGTTTGGACTTCATCGTGCGCCATTGCGAGTGGCGCCGTACCTCGCTGATGCGTTCGTACAGCCAGTACATGAGCTTGTTGCGAGAACAGTGCGCCAGCGCCATGTGAAACGCCGCGTCGCCGCGCGCGAACTTTTCGGGATCGCCCCCGCAGTCCTCGCATTGCCGTAGCGCTTCACGCAGCTCGTCCAGCTCACGCGCGCTGGCGTTGGCAATCGCCAGGCGCACCATGTGCGGTTCGATCGCTATCCGCACCTCGTTCATTTCCAGCGGGCTGGTGATGCTGGATATCTCTTGCTGATTGGCGATTTCCCGGTGGGTGACGTAAGTTCCGCTGCCGACCTGGCGCGTCACCAGGTGCTGTTGTTCCAGGATTTGCAGCACCGAGCGGATGGTACCGCGCGACACCCCGTACTCCTCGGCCAGGTTGCGTTCGGCCGGCAGTCTTTCCTCGTAGGCGTAGTCGCCCTCGAGAATACTGCGGCGCAGTTGCGCCGCGACGTTACTGGTGGTTACGCCAACGCGATGTCCGCTGCTTTTTCGCTCCGGCCTGGTCTCCGGGTCGGACGACACAAGGTTGCTGCTGTCAGCTGCTTTCACGCTGATGAACTCCTCGCATTTAGGTATTATTATGGTACTGTCAATTGGTACAATAATGCGTCATTTCGGGGCTTAAATCAAGCCTGTATAGCGGGTAAAAAAACTGGATTCGATACTATTGAGATAAAATTGGCACTAAGTCACAGAACTTCGTTGAGGCCTATGGGCTGTAGGTTGAAGTTGAACAAGTCATGCATCAATATACTCTAAGTAGCTGAACTAAAAGAATTAAATGTATAATAGTTTGATGCGCTTGCGGCCGCACAGTGCGTTTTGCGGCAACATTGGCAGTTACTTCCCGAACATAGACTTGCGAATTGGTCCACTAATAACGCGAATTACCGGCGAAATTGTCCAAAAAAAGGTGCCAGAGGTCTTGTCTTGGCTGACCGGATGGGTATACCATGGCGGCCTGTCGGGTTCACCCAAACGTCAGGCCGGGCGGCGAAAACCAGAGATTCCCGAAGAATAACCACAGATCGGGCGCTGCCCTGGTAGAACCGAAGAGAAAAAAATATTGGTCTTAAACCGTGGAGGGCAAAATGACTGATTTAGAAGCATGCGTCGAAGCACCAGGCCGCGCGGAGCTGGTGCAGCAGGTCCGGGAAAAAATCAACGAACTCGGAATCACCTACATCTATTACCAGTTCATCTCGGTAACGGGTCGGATCGTCGGTAAGGGTATTCCGGCCGATCACTGGGAGCGAACCGCGGAAAGAGGCTTTCAGCTGGTTTACGGCTCTACCGCCAACCTTTTTATCGATCGCCACGGCGATTACATCGGTTACGGACCGGAAGCGATGGAGCTGGTCGGTATTCCCGATCCCGAAACTTTCTGTCAGTTGCCCTGGGATAAGCGCGTCGCGCGCGTGTTCTGCACCTGTTACCGCAACCGTGAAGAGCGCGAGAACCCGGGTGGCGCACTGACTTCCGATTGCCGCGGCAACCTGAAGCGATTCCACAAGGAATTCCGGGACAAGTACGACATGGATTTCCGCGTCGGTACCGAGCCGGAGATGATGTGGCTGAAGCGTGGTGAAGACGGCAAACCCGACGGCGGTTTCTCGAATCCCTACTGTTACCACATCGACCAGTTCGAATCGCTGCGCCCGGTATTCATGCAGGTGATCGAGTACTGTAACGCGATGGGCCTCGACATGATCCAGGGCGATCACGAGGATGCACCGGGACAGCTCGAACTCAACTGGACCTTCGATGACGTGCTGCGTAACGCCGACCGCCTGTCGACCTATCGCCAGATTTGCGCCCAGGTGGCGCGCGAAAACAACCTGATCGCCTGCTTCATGACCAAGCCGTTCATGGGCGTATCGGCGTCGGGTTGCCATACCAATGTATCGTTGTGGCAAGGCGGGGAGGAGAGCATCAACGCGCTGCACAACGATCCGCTGCCGGGTATGGAAGGCGTGTTTACCTACCGCACCGGCGGGGAAAACCTGTTCATGCCGGACACTGACGATATGCAGAAGCCGGGCAAGGTCGGCCTGCAGTGCGTTGGCGGTATCGTCAATCACCTGCGAGCGCTAACGGCAATCGGTTCCTCGACGGTGAATTCTTATCGTCGCCTGTGGGATACCGGTTTCTGGGCGCCTGTATTTGCCGATTGGGGTTACCAGAACCGCACTACCGGCCTGCGCATTTCAGCACCGGGCCGCTTCGAGTATCGCTCGGTCGACTCGATGTGTAATCCTTACCTGATGGGTGCCGGCTTGCTCAAGGCATTCGAGGATGGTATCGACAACGATATCGATCCCGGGGAGCCGGAGAACCGGAATATCTACCAGGCGATGGAAGCCGGCAAGGAAGTCAAGAAGCTGCCGATGTCGCTCGGCGAGGCGCTCGACGCCCTGGCCCAGGACGAGGTTATCAAGTCAGCTATGCCGAACGAGATGTACAAGATCTACCACTGGTACAAGAACGACGAGTGGGAGAAATTCATGCATACCACGACCGAGTGGGACCTGGAGATGTATCTCGACTGCCTGCCATAGGCCGGTTTCGATCGAATCAAGCCCGGCGCCGGCCCCTGGCCGCGCCGGGAGTATTAACCAGGGGCTGCCCCGGTAGCCCGACTGTTAAAACTAGAAGAGGATATTCCTATGTGTGGTATTGCTGGACTTATCTGGAAAGGCGGTGTTACCAGTGATATCGGTAGCGAGATGACCCAGATGCTGCAGGCGCTGAAGCATCGGGGGCCGGACTCGACCGGTTTTGCGCTCTACGGTAAAGGCGAGGAAGGCGTATACGTGTTGCGCTTCAAGGTTGCCGAGCAGGAAGACATGAAAACCGGCTTCGATATTCACAAGCAGGTGATCGAGCGCAAGGCGATGGTCGACACAAGGCTCGAGGAAATGGGTGCCGACGTTACCGCGCGCGAAGATGCGACCGAGTACGCCTTCCGCTATCACTTCAAATTCGGCGGCGACCTGAAGCGCCTGATCGATTTCATCGAGGACATCGAGGGGGTTGAAATCCTGTCGGTGGGCAAGGGCCTCGAACTGATCAAGGACCTGGGTGATGCGGCCATCGTTGCCGAACAATACGGTCTGAAGGGTTTCGTCGGAACCCACGCCATTGGCCATACCCGCATGGCAACCGAATCCGACGTGGATATTCGCTCGGCCCACCCCTACTGGGCTTACCCGTTCAACGACGTTTCGGTGGTACACAACGGCCAGTTGACCAATTACTGGACGAAACGCCGCGACCTGGAGCGGCGCGGTCATCGTTTCATGTCGAACTGCGACTCCGAACTGATTGCGGTTTACGTTGCCGATCGTATCGACCAGGGCGACGAGCTCGAATCGGCGATGTCGCGTTCGATCGATGAACTCGACGGCGTGTTTACTTACCTGGTCGCCACCAGCGATCAGCTCGGCATGGCCAAGGACGTCATGGCAGCCAAGCCGATGGTGCTTTACGAGAGTGACGAATTCGTCGGCCTGGCTTCGGAAGAAGTAGCCATTCGCAGTATTTTCCCGCGTGAAATAGACACCTGGGATCCTTATCAAGGGGAGGTAAAAGTATGGGCAGCGTAACTACATCCCATGAAATGGGGCTGCACGAGGAGCAGCTGTCGGGTCGCACCCAGCAGATGTATTTCTCGGCGACCGAGGAAGAAAACTTTACTTATCCGTGGGCCTACGAGGTCGACTACGACAAGTCCGCCGAGTTCGACGCGGCGGACATGGGCATCTCGGAGATCAACCTCAAGATCCGCGAACTGATGAAGTCGGGTCACGGTTCGATAACCGTGCAGAACCCGCGCGCCAAGCATTCACTCGGGGTCGGTATCCTGAATCGCCTCAACCTGAAGTTCGAAGGCAGCCTGGGTTATTTCGGCTGCGGCCTGATTGACGGGCCCAACGTGCACATCACCGGCCGCGTCGGCTGGTCCTGCGCCGAGAACATGATGGCCGGTACCGTGGTCATCGAAAAGAACGCGGGCTCGCTGTTCGGCGCCGCGATCCGCGGCGGCGACCTGGTGTGCAGGGGTCAGGCCGGCGCGCGCGTCGGCATCGATCAGAAGGGCGGCACTATCATCGTCGGCGGCAGCGTCGGCGCCTTTACCGGCTTCATGATGCAGCGCGGTCGCATGATCATCCTCGGCGATACCGGCGACAACCTCGGCGACTCGATGTATGACGGCACCATCTACGTGGCCGGCAAGATCGCGAGCCTGGGCGTCGACTGCGTCGAAACCGAGTTGACCGATCTCGACAGGAAATACCTGCAGGGCAAGCTCGACCTCTACGGCATGGAAGCGCCCAACGGTATCGACAGCATCGTCAAGCTGACGTCGGGCAAGCAGTTGTGGAACTACGACAACCTCGAGCCCACCGAGAAAAAGCTGGTGCTCTAGGCATCACCGAGAATTTGGAGAATACAGATGTCCGAAAAAAAGAAAGATCCATATAACCTCGGCAAGAGCTTCATCTTTCCGCCCGAGGTTATCAACGATATCCACATCAAGTCGGAGCTGGGACGTTACCGCATGCGCGGTTTCTCGCTGTTCAAGAAAATCCCGACCTGGGACGACCTGACCTTCATGCCGGGCACGCTGACCCGATTCGTGATCGAGGGTTACCGCGAAAAATGTCTGACCAAGACCATTATCGGCCCGGAAGCGAAACGTCCGCTGGAACTCGATATACCGGTATACATCACCGGTATGTCCTTCGGCGCGCTTTCTTACGAGGCCAAGACGGCCCTGGCGCGCGGCGCGACCATGGCCGGCACCGCGACCTGCTCCGGCGAAGGCGGCATGATACCTGACGAGCGCCGTTATTCGTCGAAGTGGCTGTACCAGTGCATCCAGTCGCGTTACGGCTTCAATCCGAACCACCTGCGGCTGGCCGATGCCTGCGAATTTTTTATCGGCCAGGGCTGTAAGGTTGGCCTCGGCGGCCACCTGATGGGGCAGAAGGTCACCGACCAGGTCGCCGAAATGCGCTCGCTGCCGGCCGGTATCGACCAGCGTTCGCCGGCGCGCCATCCAGACTGGATGGGTCCGGATGACCTGGCGCTCAAGATCCAGGAAGTTCGCGAGGCTACCGATGGACAGATTCCGATCCAGCTCAAGCTCGGCGCGGCGCGGGTTTACGACGACGTGCGCATGGCGGCTAAAACGGGGCCAGACTCGATTTACATGGATGGCATGGAAGGTGGTACCGGCGCCGGGCCGCACCTGGCGACCGAGGATACCGGGGTTCCGGGTATTGCCGCGATTCGCCAGGCGCGCCAGGCGCTCGACGATGTCGGCATGTCGGGCCGTATTACGCTGGTTTACGCCGGGGGTATCCGCAACGGCGCCGACGTCGCCAAGGCGATCGCGCTGGGCGCGGACGCGGTGGCCATCGGCCACTCGGCGATGATGGCGCTGAACTGCAACAAGGATATCCCGGAAGCCGATTACGAGAAGGAAATGGGCGTCGAAGCCGGTTACTGTTACCACTGCCATACCGGTCGTTGCCCGGTGGGCGTTGCCACCCAGGATCCCGAGTTGCGCAAGCGTCTGGATCCCGACGAGGCGGCCGAGCGGGTCTATAATTTCCTGCACACGCTGACCATCGAGGCGCAGCTGTTCGCACGCGCCTGCGGCAAGACCAACATCCATTCGCTGGAGCCGGAAGACCTGGCGGCATTGACGCTCGAGGCCTCGGCCTGCGCGCAGGTGCCGATGGCCGGTACTCAATACACCGTCGGTCGCCCCGACATGACTCGTTTCTAAGGAGGTCGAAAATGACTGAACTCAGTATTAACCATTTCCTCGAGGGCGACGGCGTCGATACCGAGCGCGAGAAAATCATCGGTCAACACATCGGCTACCGTTACGATGTGAACCTGGTGCCGGATATGGATCGCTGTACGCCATTCCTGCGCAAGTACATGGAGATCATGGGCTGGCAGGACCTGAACTGGCTCGAAGACGTGCACATGGGATACGAGGAAGGGCGGCCCGCGGTGTTCGATCGCAATATCAACGGCTGGGTGACCATCCCGGAAGATATCGAACTGCCGGATAACCAGCAGGACCGTGACATGATTGCGCGCGAACTGCTGGTCAAGTTCCAGATGGCAAAGGGACATCCGATGGTCGATCTGCGCAAGGCTTACGAAAAGTTTGCCTGAGGAAAGCGGTGATAAGTGAATAAAATTAACGATTACCGGGGTTTCCAGTAATCCTTTTTTGTTTGGAAACTGACTGACGGCTCTTTAAATCTTAATTGATAAGGATCGTTGGTATAGGGTATAAAGATGTTTGATTTCTTTCGGGTGGTTAGGGCTTCCTGTGAAGGAGACTAGTCGCCTGGATTTAGATCAGTCGGATCTTATCCGGCAGTACGCTAGTATAAATTACAATCCTATAACAGAGGGGGGGGAAAATGGATAACGAACTATCGTCGCTCGTTATAATATTTACCGAGTTTTATTATTGGGTCACCGTCGTGTTCATGTTCCTGATACACGTCGGTTTCTGTATGTACGAGGTTGGCGCCTCACGCTATAAAAACCACACGCACACCCTGATGAAGAACACCATGCTTATCCCGCTGGTGACGATTACATTCTTCTTCTTTGGCTGGTGGATTTACTTTGCGGCCACACCCTGGAGCGAGCTGATGGGCACGCATATGGGTGGCGCGCCGGTTCAGGATACCCTGACCGCCGACGATACCGCCTATTGGGCGCGCATCAACGGTGTATTCTGGGCCGCATTCCTGCTGTTCTCCTGGACTGCTGCTTCGATCGTCTCCGGCGCCGTCATCGAGCGTATTCGTCCCAGCGCGTTCTGGATCCTGGCCGTTGTGATCGGTTCTTTTACCTGGATCATCGACGCCTCATGGGGCTGGTCGTGGAACGGCTGGATGGTGCAAAAGCTGGGATACCACGATGCTTATGCTTCCGGCGTTATCCACGCGATCGCCGGTGGTTTTGCGCTTGGCGTGTTACTGGTACTGGGTCCGCGCATCGGCAAATTCCGTGCGGACGGCACGCCGAGAAATATCAATCCGCATAATCCGTGGCTGGTAACCATCGGGTTGTTCCTGATCTATACCGGCTTCTGGGGCTTTTACGTGGCCTGTAATATTCCCGTGATCGACGTATACGGCGGGGCCATGCTGGATGTGGAGGGTAAAACCTTCTTCAGCGCCACCAACATTTATTTACAGCCGACGACGCTATCCGCGATTACCTTCAACTTTCTGATGTCGCTATCGGGCGGTTTGATGGTGGCGTATATCGTTTCCAATGGTGATGCATTCTGGACCTACTCCGGTGGTCTGGCCGGCGTTATCGGCGCATCCTCGGGCAACGACCTGTATCACCCCATCCAGGCCATGCTGATTGGCGGCGGCGGCGCATTCATCGCCTTCAAGATGCATTACTGGGTTGAAAACAGGTTCAAGATCGACGATGCCGTAGGCGCGGTCGCGGTCCATGGTTATGCCGGTTTTTACGGTATCGTCATGGCCGGATTCATGCTGTGGGGCTACCCGTCGTCGCCGTTCGAGGGTTATGCGGCCATTTCCCCATGGGGCAATTTCCTCGGCGCATTGATCATGTTCTTCGTACTGGGTTTTTTCCCGGCGCTGATCGTCTCGAAGATCCTGCACGGTTTCGGCATGCTGCGTATCCCGCGCGAAATCGAACTGGTTGGCCTGGATATCAACTATGAATCGGCGCGTGCCGCCGATGCCGACGAAGTGGCACAGGCAATTCGGGAAGAAGCCCGTAACAGCGCCTGATCGCATACCGTTAACAGATTACTGAGGAGAAAATACCATGGCTACTGGAGCAGTTGATAATTGGCTCAATATTGATCAGTTCGGCGCAATCTATCCCTTCGTTGGCACGGAAGTATTATTGACGATTCTGGGATTTGCTTTCTGGATCGGCTGGCATATCTACCAGTTGAAGAAGGAATCAGCCGAATTCAGGGAAGATATTGAAAACATCAAAAAGCAGGGCGGCCCCGGGAAAGTCCTCGAGGACGAGGGCCGACGGGAAATGGAGGATACCGTGGGCCAGTAAACGCCCGTGGTATGCCGCCGCGTTTGTAGTAACCAGACCCCTTCGATTTCGGTCGAAGGGGTTTTCATTATCTCCCCGGGTATTTGATGATAAAAGATGCGCTCTCGGCTATACCGAGCCGGCCGGTCCTGTATATCGCGCCCGTTATCGTGATCGTGGTGCTGCTGCTTTATTACCGGGACCTGTATATCAAGTGCAGCGATATCAGGCAGCATCGTGAGTCACTAAACGAGTTGATACCGACACTGGACGCATCGGCGCAATTTCGGCTGGCGGAGTTCACCGGGTTTCGCTGGGATAAGGTCAGGATCATTGCGAAGCTCGAACCCGATGTCAGAACTGTCGAATGTCCCTTCGGCTGGAACTGGGTCAGTGGCCAAAGGGAATCGCTCGCAAATGCCGGATTATTGAGCGCATTGATATTTGCCCAGCAGGGCACGATCGTAAAATATCTCGAAGTGCGCAATGACGAAGTCGCGTTTCGTGGCGCCGACTCCAGTTTAACCCCGCAAACCGCGGTTTTTAGTGTCGCTACGAATTCCGATAGCGGCAGCGCCGTTGCTCTGATATTGAATAAAAAAAACTAGAGTCGTCGGAATATTCGGGCCGTTCCTGTGCAGCCCAAACATTGAAACAAGGTCGCCACAGGCAATCTCTATTTTCGAACCATGTTGCCGGCTTATCGGTACAGAAGATGTCGCTTTGGCGATGTTTTACCGATACGATAATCGTAAAATTGAGTGTGCGGTTCACGCGGCCGGGTCGCGCATCATAGCGCCGACATTCTAACTTGCTAACTGGGGGAATCAAATTTGGCCACAATCATCGACGGCAAAGCATTTTCGGCTAACCTGCGCGGCGAAATCGCGCGCAAGGTTGCAATTCTCAAGCAGAATCATGCGCTGACGCCCGGACTCGCGGTAGTCCTGGTGGGGGAAGATCCGGCCAGCCAGGTTTACGTGCGCAGCAAGGGCAAGCAAACCGCCGAGGCGGGCATGAATTCCTACGAGCACAAGCTCGACGCGGCTACCAGTCAGGCAGATCTGCTGAGCTTGATCGACCGGCTCAACGACGACCCCGACGTGCACGGCATCCTGGTGCAACTGCCCCTCCCGGGCCATATCGACGAGGAAGCGGTGATCAACTCGATTTCGGTAGACAAGGATGTCGATGGATTTCACCTTTCCAATGTCGGCAGGTTATCGATCGGCGCCGACGGTATCGTGCCCTGTACCCCTCTCGGTTCGTTGATGATGCTCAAGGATCATCTCGGCGACCTGTCGGGCATGAAGGCCATCGTCGTTGGCCGCTCCAACATCGTTGGCAAGCCAATGGCGGCACTCCTGTTAAAGGAAAGCTGCACGGTGACGATCGCGCATTCGCGCACCCGCGACCTTCCCGGCGAATGCCGCCAGGCCGATATCCTGGTGGCCGCGGTCGGACGACCGGAAATGATCAAGGGTGACTGGATCAAGCCCGGCGCCACGGTAATCGACGTCGGTATCAACCGCATCGAAAACGAAGACGGCAGTACGCGCCTGGTGGGCGACGTCGAGTTCGATAGCGCCGCCGAGGTTGCCGCTGCGATTACGCCGGTGCCCGGTGGCGTCGGTCCGATGACCATTGCCTGCCTGTTGCACAATACTATGCAGCAGGCCTGCCGGTTGAATGGCGTCGAGGTGCCGGAGTAAGGCGGGCCGGTTCTGTTCGAGGTCCATCTAGCCTGTTAAACATGGTAAATTCGGGTCGTTTCGTACCTGTGCCGGGCTGCTTATGTCCCCGATCCTGAAACGTAGTTTGATATTTATAGTCTTGATGGCGGCCGGGCTGGTGTTGTACATGTCCTGGTACAACATCAAGGCTGAACGTTTTAACGAGACTGCAATTCCCTACCTGGAACAGGCCCTGCCAAAGTTAACCAGCTGGCAATATCCAGAACTCGAGATGCTGTTGTCTCCTACGGCAAAGACCGTATTTGCATCCGATAAAGTTCGGGCTGCTTATCAAGAGTTTAGCCAGTTAGGGCAGCTGCAATCGATGAGCCGACCCGAATTCATGGGAAATCGCTCCGAGACTTTCGAGGAGCTGGGGGATGTCGAGTTAATCGCCTACCAGGTGCAGCTGGAGTTCGAAACCGGACCGGCCGTGATAAAACTGAACCTGGCCAGCGACGGCCAGCGCTACTACATCCATCACTTCGGTATTCACTCGCATATATTCGCCGATCACGACGATTCCTAGGCTTAATTTCCGCAGCCATTGCATGGTCATAGGCACCAACATGGTGCGAAAATTCTTTGTAAAACAAGAACATGGCTATCGTTATATAGATTGGTTATGATTGCGCGGTGCGGCCGGTGGCACTGCCGGAAGCCCGATAATAATTAAGCGCTCCAGGATCGAT
The DNA here is from genome assembly GCA_009937625.1 of Gammaproteobacteria bacterium. Lineage (GTDB taxonomy): Bacteria > Pseudomonadota > Gammaproteobacteria. Next base: position 19,844 of record JAACFA010000035.1, read on the forward strand.
ATGTGGCGGCCGCCGACCGGCCGGCATGGGCAAACGGACCGCAATCGCGGGAAGCATTTGGATTACTGTTGGAGAACAGACACTATAACTTAACTAATAGGGGGAGGCGTAATGACACCTGCAGAACTAGAGTCCGCGTTAACGTGGGCCAACACGATAAACCTCGAGGTTTACTATTACTGGTGTACCGCCATCATGATCCTGATCCACGCGGGCTTCATGATGTACGAGATGGGCGCTTCGAGAGTCAAGCACACGCTCGCCGCCGGTACCAAGAACGTCCTGGCATTTGCCTACATGATCCCGACTTTCTGGATGTTCGGATGGTGGATCTACCTGGCGATGTACCAGGGTTTCACGCCCGACTGGGAAGCCGGCGCGGGTGGCGTACCCTGGGGCGATAGCATGGGCCCGAATCTGCAGGATAACGCTTCCGGCGTATTCTGGGGCGCGTTTACGCTGTTTGCCTGTACCACCGCTTCGATCATGTCAGGCGCGGTTATCGAGCGCATCCGTATGACCGCCTTCATTCTCCTCGCGGTTATTCTCGGCTCGGTGGTGTGGATCCTGTCCGCGTCCTGGGGCTGGCATTACGCCGGCTGGATGGTCACCGACTGGGGTTACCACGACTTCGGCGCCTCCGGTGTGGTGCACATCATTTCGGGTTTCTTCGCACTGGGCGTGCTGATCCATCTCGGCCCGCGTATTGGCAAGTTCAACGCCGACGGCTCGGCCAATGTGATCCGCGGCCATAGCCTGCCGATGACCATGGTTGGATTGATGCTGATCGTGACCGGCTTCTTCGGCTTCCTCGGTGGTTGCCTGTTCTACGGCGGCGGTGGCCCGACCGGTATCGGTCAGTGGACCAATATCTATGGTATGCCGACCACGCTCTCGGCTATCTGTTTCAACACCTTGATGGGTATCGCAGGTGGCATGATCGGAGCCTATACCAAGACTCGCGATCCCTTCTGGATGATGTCGGGCGCACTTTGCGGCGTTATTTCGGTCGCAGCCGGCATGGACCTTTACTACCCGGGTCTCGCCTTCGTACTCGCCTTTGTGGGTGGCGTGATTGGACCGATGGCGGCGCAATTCGTCGAAAAGATGGGTATCGACGACGCGGTTGGCGCGGTCTCGGTGCATGGCGTCTGCGGCATCCTCGGGCTGGTGTTTGCCGGTATTTTCCTCGGCGGCTATCCCCAGTTTGCGGATAATATTCCGTCGATCACCTTCGGCGGCCAGTTCAAGGGCATGATCGTTATGGTCCTGCTCGGTTTTATACCGGGATTCGTGTTCGCCTGGATCTTCAAGGCACTGGGTATTCTGCGCGCCAGCGACGGCGTCCAGGAAGTCGGTATGGATGTCGAAATCGAAGCCATGGCCTACCCTGAAGACATCAAGACAATCAACTAGGAGAATAAATATGTTTAACTCAAGTCCAATCGAAACCTGGGACGGCGCGGCAGCTTTCTTCTCCTTCGCCGGATCCGCCGGTATCTGGTTCTGGATTGCCGTAATCCTGTGTATCGTTCCGCTGTTCGTGACGCTGAAGACCGAGAATCATCATGAAACTCAGCACAAGTTCAGAAGCGACGATAGCGACAGTACGCACGGTGTTGAAAAAGGCAGTTAGATCCACCGCTTGAAAATGAAGCCTCGCCTGGAAACAGGTGGGGCTTTTTTTTGTGCTGGCGGAAATTTTCTCGAACTCAGAATCGCCGCTCCAGCTGACTTACAACTGCTTGAGCTCTTCCTCGTCGAGCGCCCGATTACTGCCGCGCAGCATCACCAGCAGGGTGCACCCCTGAGGCGCATGCGAGCTGTGTTTCGAGCCCGGGCCGAAACGCACGAAGTCGCCGGCGCGGTAGCTGCTGCCGTCGCAGTCGACGAGTTCTCCGTCCATCACCAGGAATTCCTCGAACCCGGTGTGTTCATGAGGCTTCGATCGGGCGCCGGCGTCCATGCGCAGCAGAAAGCACTCGAAGTCATCGTTCAAGCGCTCGCCGCTAAGCGGCAGCCAGGACATACCCGGCACCGGGGTGCCGTAACGATCGTAGGGGATAAAGTTTCCATCCCCGGTGTTGATGATTTGCCGCAAACTGGTGTCGAGCATGATCTCTGGATTCTCCGCCTGATACGCCTTTGTAAACAGGCGCAGTTTCTGTCGATTGCGCAGGGATTACAAGCCCCCGCGAGCGCCGATTCTGCGCGCCCGTATCAATTTTACGGGTGAGCTGGCGCCCTATTTATAACCCGGGGCGAGTGTCGATTGATTCAAGTGGTTTTCGACCGCTGCCGAAGGCCAAAGAAAGGGCGCGCCGCCCGGCACGCCCCTTGAGAGACTACATTGAGAGAGGTAGTCAGGATTCCGCCAGGTAACTCTCCAGTGAATCATCGAGTGCGTCTTTCCACGGTGTGTGGTGCGCCGGCGCCATGGTACCGGTCAGCGCCGACTTGTAGCCATGATCGCGGAAAGTCATGATGTTTTCCTTTTTGTGCTTCTTCCACTGGAAGAAAGCCTCGTTCGAACCGGCACAGTCGAACTCGGGATAATCGGTCAAGGCCATGAGGTCCATCGTGTACTTGCCCTGGAATTCGATCGCGCCGTAATCGTCCGGAATGTTGTCCTCGGCCTCGCGCCATTTTTCGATGTCGGCGTTCATTTCGGCTTCCGACGGCAGGTCGAGCCGACCCATGATGACGTCACGCGCGTACCATGCCTGCGCATCGAACATGTTGAAGGTATACCACTGATCCTGCATGCCGAGATACATCAGCTTGGGATTCGGCGTCCACACCACGCCGTTGTAGAGGTTGACCGGGTACAGGCGGTTATTGGTCTTCAGCTTCAGGTTCTCGGCCATGAACGGGAAGTGGTGCAGGTAGCCGGTGCAGAGAATAATGGCGTCGACTTCAGCGGTAGTGCCATCCTTGAAAGTCGCGGTGTTCCTGTCGACCTTCTCCAGCAGCGGCACCTCTTTCCAGTTGTCGGGCCACTTGTAGCCCATCGGTGCGGTGCGGTGCGAGACCGTGACCGATTTGCAGCCGTATTTCCAGCATTGCGAACCGATATCCTCGGCCGAGTAGGAAGTGCCGATGATCAGGATATCCTTGTCCTTGAATTCCATCGCGTCACGAAAATCGTGCGCATGCAGCACGCGCCCGTTGAATGTATCGAAGCCCGGGAACTCGGGTACGTTCGGGGTCGAGAAGTGGCCGGTAGCGACGATAACGTGATCGAATTCCTCGGTGTACTCGACGTCTTTCTCGTGATCCTGCACGGTGACGTGAAACATGCCTTCGTGCTCGTCGTAGTGCACGTGACGCACCGGCGAATTGAAACGAATCCAGTCACGTACGCCGGCTTTCCTGACGCGGCCCTCGATATAGTCGAACAGTACGGCGCGTGGCGGGTAAGACGCGATCGGCCGTCCAAAATGTTCCTCGAAGGAATAATCCGCGAATTCGAGTCCTTCCTTCGGGCCGTTGGACCAGAGATAGCGGTACATGCTGCCGTGCACCGGTTCGCCGTGCTCGTCGAGGCCGGTTCTCCAGGTGTAATTCCAGAGGCCACCCCAGTCGGACTGCTTCTCGAAACAGACGATATCCGGGATGTCGGCGCCTTTTTCCTTCGCCGACTGAAATGCCCTGAGTTGCGCCAGGCCGCTCGGGCCGGCACCAATGACTGCAACACGCTTGCTCATCTAGTCCTCCAATTACCTGATTCTGGATAAATTCCCTATGTGCACAGGGCTTTAATTATGAGCCGCCAAGATTAGGCAATAACGCCACGATGGTCAACTAAATGGCCTGAATTCGGGCGGGGTTCCCGGCTGCCGGCTTTAACCTCGATTTGCAATCGCAGGTTCGGTGCGGTTTGATACGTATCCCACTGTAGACGGTACAAAAATCGATGTCCGATCACGACAAGCAACAGGCCAGGGACGATACGATACAGCAACACAGTGTCGAGGCACTTGAGATTGCGATTGGCAAGCAGGTGCGCGCGTCGCGCAAGCGCCTCAACCTGACAGTTGCCGCGCTCGCCAAGCAGGCGCAGCTCTCGACCGGCATGCTGTCCAAGATCGAAAACGGCCAAACCTCACCCTCGCTGGCGACGCTGACCTCGCTCGCCAACGCGCTGCAGGTGCCGGTGACCTCCTTTTTTCGGGGCTATGAAGAACAGCGCGATGTCACCTATATCAAGGCGGGGGAGGGACTGCCGATCGAGCGGCGCGGCTCTGGCGCCGGGCACCAGTACCAGCTGCTCGGGCACACCATCGGCAAGCCCTACAATATCGAACCCTACCTGATTACCATCGACGACCAGTCCGAAGTGTTTCCTGTGTTTCAACACGCCGGCACCGAGCTGATTTACATGCTCGAGGGCCGGGTTATCTACCGCCACGCCAATAAAACCTACACGCTGGAGGCGGGTGACACGCTATTTTTCGATGCCGAGGCCTCGCACGGCCCGGATGAGATACAAAAACTGCCCTGTCGTTACCTGTCGATCATCGTTTCGGAGTCGTCTGCTGCTCAGTAAGTTTCCTGTAAGGAAACAAAATTTCATTTCAGTTGACCTTTGGCGTCGGCTTGAGTAATCTCAGGCGGTTAAATTTTCTCTCGCGGGAGTAACCGACATGTGCGGAATAGCAGGTGTTTTATACAAGCAGGCGGGCAACCACGAAATCGGCAAAACGCTGATCGAAATGCTCGATGGCTGCCAGCATCGCGGACCGGACAGCACCGGCTTCGCGCTGTATGGCGAGGATAAGGATTTGCTGCAGCTGCGATTTATCGTGCCGACCGATGCCGGTGCTTGCCAGGACGCGATCGACGGTATCGCGACGCTGCTCGAGCGCCACGGAGCGACTATCGAATCCGAGCTGTCGGTGGGTTGCTCCTACCAGATCTCGGTCAATTTCGAAGGTGACCTGCTGGCTTTCACCAAGGACATCGAGGAACACGCCAAACTGGTCTCGGTCGGGCACGCGCTCGATATCATCAAGGACGACGGCACCGCGCACGAACTCGACGAGCTTTATCACGTCGGCGAGGTCAGGGGTACCCACGGTATCGGGCACGTGCGGCGCACCCGTTCTGGGCCACCGGCTTCGAAGACATAGCGATCGTGCACAACGGGCAGATCACCAATTACTGGAAAATGCGCCGCCGGCTGGAACGCCGCGGTTTCACCTTCCATACCGATAACGACAGCGAACTGGTCGCGGTGTATCTCGCCGACAAACTGGAACAGGGCGAGACGCTCGACAGCGTGCTGGAAACAGCGATCGCGGACCTGGACGGCACGTTTTCGTTCCTGGTGTCGACGCCAAACGAAATCGGCTACGCCAAGGACAACCTGGCGGCCAAGCCGATGGTGCTCTACGAAACCGACGACATGATTGCCATCGCCTCCGAGGAGGTCAGCCTGAATCGACTGTTTCCAGGGCAATCCATCAATTCAACCGAACCGGCCCCGGGGACCTTTCAGACATGGTCACGATCGATTTAAGTCATACCAGCATCACCGATGCAAACCAGCAGATTCGCGACTGGGCGCGTGACGGCCAGGACGTGGAAATTATCAATCCCGACGCCCGTCACAACATCGGTGTCGGCCTGGTCGATCCTATTACCGTGCGGATCAAGGGTTCCGCGGGTTACTTTTGCGGCGGTCTGTCCGACAGCGCGCACTACGAGATCGAGCACAACGCCGGTTGGGCGGTAGGGGACAACATCTATAAAGGCTCTGTCGTCGTCGGCGGCAATGCCGGCGCCATCGCCGGGGTTGCGATTCGCGGCGCTGAAATCGTCGTGCGCGGCAACATGGGCAGCCGCGCCGGCCAGGTGATGAAGGCCGGCACGCTGTGCTGCGGCGGTAACGCGGCTTTCATGGCCGGCTACATGATGTACGGCGGGCGCATTATCATTCTCGGCGACGCCGCGGAAAAAGTAGGACAGGACATGAGCGCCGGGGAAATCTTTGTCGGCGGCAACATCAAGAGCCTCGGCAACGACACCATGATCGTCGATATGGAAGCCCACGAGCGCGATGAAATCATGGCGTTCCTCGAGCGCTATAAATTGAACTACCGGGGCGATTTCACCAAGGTCGTCAACGCCGGCAAGAAACTGCGCTACGCCAACGCCGAGCCGCGCTCGCGCCCGCAGCCTTTCTTCGTGTCGTCGAAGTCCAGCAATTACTGGAATCCGAAAGTGCAGGAAGATATCTGGATCAAGGGCGAGGTCGGTCGCTACCGCATCCGCGGCTACGGCGCCTCCAAACCGGTGCCGCATCTGAATGACATCGCGTTCGCCAAAGACGTTTCGGGCGTTGCCGCGAGGCCCGAAGAGCTCAAGGATATCAATCTCAAGACCACCGTCGGCGGGCGCTTCGGCGCCAAACCGCTGAGCTTATCGATGCCCGTTATGATTGCGCCGATGAGTTTCGGTGCACTCAGCCGCTCGGTCAAGATCGCGCTGGCGCGCGCCTCGCGCCTGTCGGGCATTTCCGAAAATACCGGCGAGGGCGGCATGCTCGACGAGCAGCGCGCCGAGGCCGATCAGCTCATCTTCCAGTGCCTGTCGGGCCGGCTCGGCTGGAACGTCAAGGACATGCAACGTGCCGACGCGATCGAAATATATATCTCGCAGGGCGCCAAGCCCGGCCTCGGCGGTCAGCTGATGGCGAAGAAGGTGACCCCGGAACTGGCCGCGATACGCGGAATCCCGGTGGGTATCGATTTACGCTCGCCGTCGCGTCACCCGGACGTGCTCGGCGCCGACGACCTCGTCATCAAGCTGCAGGAATTCCGCGAAGCGACCTTCCACAAGGTGCCGATCGGCATCAAGATGGGGGCCGGCCGCGTCAACGACGATATCAAGATCGCCTACAAGGACGGTTTCGACTTTGTCGAACTCGACGGCCTGCAGGGCTCGACCGGCGCCGCCAGCACCGAGGTGCTGGAGAATGTCGGCATTCCGACCCTGTCCGGGGTGCAGGAAGCGATCGACGGCCTGGCCGAAATCGATGCCGGCGACGATATGGACCTGGTGATGATGGGCGGCATCAAGGATGGTGTCGATGTCGTCAAGATGCTGGCGCTGGGCGCCGACTGTACCTCGGTCGGCACTTCGGCGATCATCGCCGGCGGCTGCATCGCCTGCATGCAGTGCCACGTCGGCACCTGCCCGGTGGGTATCGCCACCCAGGACCCGGAGCACGAGGCACGTTACGACATCGACCGCCAGTCGATGAACATGCACCGTTACTTCGAGTCGCTGCGCTGGCAGATCGCCGCGATCACCAAAGCGTTGGGCTATGACGACGTGCACAAGGTCAATCGCGGCGACCTGGTGGCGTTGACGCCGGAGGCGGCCGATATCACCGGCTTGCCGTTCAGGCCCGAGCATCGTGAAACCCGGCGCCCGCTGACCGGGCTCGAACTCCTCGACCGGCAGGCGGGCTGAGCATGAAAATATCTGACGCTGATTATCAGTTCTCGGTTACCGCGACGCCGGATCTCGAGGACGACACCGCCGATATCCATTACGTGCCGGCGCCGTGCCAGGTCGCCTGCCCGATCGGCACCGACGCGCCCTCGTATATCGCCTATATCTGGGAAGGCAAGAACGAGGAAGCGCTCGAAGCGATCACCGCGACCAACCCCTTTAGCGCGATCTGCGGCCGCGTTTGCGATGCGCCCTGCGAACCGGCCTGCCGGCGCGCCGACAGCGATGGCGCGATCGCGATTCGCAACCTTAAGCGTTACGTGCTGGATTCGTTAGGCCCGGGGTTCGCATTGCCGCCGGTCGCGGTGACCCGCGAGCAGACCGTCGGTATCGTCGGCGCCGGTCCGGCAGGGCTGACCGCGGCGCACGATCTCGCCGAGGCCGGCTACGAGGTGCACGTCTACGAGGCCACCGATAAGCTCGGCGGCATGATGTTCTGGGGCATTCCGCGCTTTCGTCTGCCCGAGGAAGCGGTGCAGCAGGATATCGACCGCATGACCGCGCACTGCCCCGGCATCAAGATTCACACCAATACCGCGCTCGGCGACCAGGTTTCGCTGGACCAGCTGAAGCAGCAACACGCGGCGGTGCTGTTGTCGATCGGCGCCTTTGTCGGCAAGCCGATGGGGATTCCGGGCGAGTCCGAGCCCTTCGTCAAGGACGGGGTGGGTTTCCTCTACCACGTCAACGCCGGCGCTCGGCCGACCCTGCCGGAAACCGTGCTGGTGATCGGCGGCGGCGACGTCGCGATGGACGCCTGTCGCGTCGCCAAACGGTTGCCCGGCGTCAAGCACGTCAAGGTCATTTACCGGCGTGACTACGAGGCGATGCCGGCGCGACGCGAGGAATTGCAGGGCGCGATCGACGAGGGTATCGAGATTGTCTATAACACCCAGCCGGTCGAGGTTATCGACGGCAAGGCGCTGCGCTGCGTGCGCACCGAAATGGGAGAGCCGGACGAAGACGGTCGTCGGCGGCCGATCAATATCGCGGGCTCGGAGCATGAAATCGAATGCGGTCTCGTGATTGCCGCGGTCGGCCAGAAGGCCGAATGCGATGAGCTCGCGCAGAGCGGCCTGATGGACTGGGACCGCGTCAAGACCCGCCTCGAGGGCATGGTAACCGAGGATGCGAAGGTATTCGCCGCGGGCGACGGCGCCTTCGGCGGTTCGACCATCGTCGAAGCGATGTACCAGGGCCACCGCGCGGCCTACTATATGAAGGCATATCTCGAAGGTAACGAAAATCCCTTGCCCTATCGCACGCCGTACCGCACCCGGCACGTACCAATTTGTAACGATCCGGCCTGGGAAATCAACCCGCGAGTTCATCAGAAATTCCATGGCCTCGGCGAGATCCCGATCGAGTTCCCTGAAATCGAATCGACCTACACCGCCGACGAAGCGAAGTTCGAAGCGGCACGCTGTTTTCGCTGCGACGCCGAAACCGGTTCGGCCGACTATACCGTGACCAGCCGCGAGGCGATTTTCGCGATGTCGCGCATCAACCCGCAGGACGCCGAGATCGAGTCCAGTATCCTGCAGGGCAGGCTGGAAAACCGCGATAATCCGTTCGGCATCGAGCACGTCGCGACGCTGGACGACCTGGTATTCCTGCCGGCCAACCTGTCGCGCCTGGTTATCGACCCGTACCGCGAGGATTGTAAAACCGCGACCGAGCTCGGTGCTATCAATAGCCTCAAGCTCGAGATCCCGTTCGTGGTGGCCGGCATGGATCTTGCGCCCGACGAGATTCGCGAAGCCTACGCCACCGCCATTGTGGCCCACGGCGCCGCCTATATCGGCGCGAAACCTATTGGCGACGACGCCAGCTGGATACAGATCGCCGAGACCGAAGCCGACACCGCTGCCGATGCCGTCGTATTCAGGGGGGGCCAGGCCATCGAGGCTAGCAAGGTCGAGCGCGCGCGTGATTCCCAGCCGGTCGGATTGCTGGTGGACAATCACAACCTGGCGCAGGCGATACCCTTCGCGCTGGAGCAGGAAATCGATTTCCTGGTGCTCGACGCCGGGGACGGTTTGCCGGGCATCGAAGCCGAGCTTGCGGGCGCGCCCGATATTTCGATTTTGCATCATGCGGTTAGTCAGCTGCGGGCGCTCAACCGCGAGGAAGATATCGACCTGGTTTACTTCGGCGGTTTACGCACCGGTACCGACAGCGCAAAAATTCTCGCGCTGGGCGCGACGGCCGTGATCATTGGCGTCGCGGCGGCGCTTTCGCTCGGCGCCGATATTTCCAGCGGCAGCCCGCTCTACGATGCCGACCTGGATGCCGAGGAGCGCGCCGAGCGCAGTTACAATCTGCTGCAGGCTTTCAACGCCGAGGCCGCGATGATGGCGCGCTGCACCGGCAAGACCAACGTGCACAACCTCGAACCCGAAGACCTGCGCGCGATCACGCTGACGGTGTCGCATGCCGCGGGCGTGCCGATGGCGGGGAGTTTGAATCAGCATTGATCTGTCATTAGAATGCCAGCATCGATATAACCATAAAGCCTAAGGGGGTAAACAAGTGGCCAAAGATCTCGAAGCGATCGCAAAAGCAAAAAAAATAAAGTATTTCCTGGTGAGCTGGGTCGACCTGTTCGGCGTGCTGCGCGCCAAGCTGGTGCCGGCGCGCGCGATCAAGGGGATGCAGAAAGACGGCGCCGGCTTTGCCGGGTTCGCGGCCTGGCTCGACATGACGCCGGCACACCCGGACCTGTTTGCCATTCCCGATCCCGACAGCCTGATTCAACTGCCGTGGAAACCGGAAATCGGCTGGGTCGCGGCGGACCTGTGGATGGATGGCAAGGAAGTCGAGGCTTCGCCCCGGGTCGCACTCAAGCGGCAACTCGCCAAAGCCCGGAAAAAAGGTTACCGCATGAAGACCGGGGTCGAGTGCGAGTACCACCTGATTACCTCTGACGGCAGCAGCATCGCCGACGCCGCCGACACCCAGTCCAAACCCTGTTATGACCAGCTGGCCTTGATGCGCCAGTACCCGGTGATCGGAGAAATTTGCGACTGCATGCTCAAGCTGGGCTGGAATCCCTACCAGAACGATCACGAGGACGCCAACGGGCAGTTCGAGATGAACTGGGATTACGACGATGCGCTGAAAACCGCCGATAAGCACGTGTTTTTCAAGTACATGGTCAAGACGATTGCCGAAAATCACGGCCTGCGCGCGACCTTCATGCCGAAGCCGTTCACACATCTGACCGGTAACGGTTGTCACGCTCACGTCTCGCTATGGGATCGTGCCGGCAAGAAGAACCTGTTCGCCACCGCTCGCAGGGAGCCGCGGGACCTTGGCCTGTCACCGCTCGCCTACAAGGCGCTGGGCGGCATCATGCACAACGCCCAGGACTTGACCGCAATTTTCAATCCCACGGTCAACAGCTACAAGCGCATCAATGCACCGCGCACGCTATCGGGCGCCACCTGGTCGCCCAACGCGGTGACCTACAGCGGTAACAATCGTACCCACATGATTCGTGTGCCCGAGGACGGGCGTTTCGAACTGCGCTTGATGGACGGTTCGGCTAATCCCTATCTAATGCAGGCCGGTGTGCTGGCCGCAATTCTCGACGGCATCGAGAACAAGCGCGATCCGGGCGATCCGATCCATCTGAACATGTACGAGGAAGGGCACAAGGTCAAGAGTGCGAAGAAACTGCCGGGTAACCTGCTCGATGCATTACGCCAACTTGATCGTAACAAGGAAATCCGTGCCGGTCTGGGCGACGAACTGATCGACGCCTACATCAAGCTCAAGCTCGATGAGTGGACCAACTACATGAGCAGCCTGAGCGACTGGGAACGAGCCAACACGCTGGATTGCTGAACAATCGGGGACAGTTTACTGATGCGCCGGTAACGCCATGCGAATCAACGCAGATGTTGGCTAAATAAGTAGACTGTCCCCCGAATTACCCTCATCGATTCTTAATTTAAGTGTCGCTTTCGAGATACTTTCGCAGCTATCGAGCCCCTATGATACGCCGACTGGGAATCCTGCCGGCGCAAGCCTGCATGGAGGTAAAGATGCGCGCAGACGCATGTAACCGTTGATAATTTTCTACGGAGATAATGATGGCTAAAAGTGATATCGAAATTGCTCGTGAAGCAACCCTGAAACCGATCACGGAAATCGCGCACCGGCTCGATATTTCCCCGGACGATTTCAAACCCTACGGGCACGACAAGGCGAAGCTGACATCCGAGTTCATCAACTCGCTGCAGGACAAGCCCGATGGCAAGCTGATCCTGGTCACCGCGATTTCACCGACGCCGGCGGGCGAGGGCAAGACCACGACCACGGTCGGGCTGGGCGACGGTCTCAACAGCATCGGCAAGCAAGCCGTCATGTGCCTGCGCGAGCCCAGCCTCGGACCCTGTTTCGGCATGAAGGGCGGGGCAGCCGGTGGCGGCTATGCCCAGGTGGTGCCGATGGAAGATATCAACCTGCACTTCACCGGCGACTTCCACGCCATCGGAGCCGCACACAACCTGCTGTCGGCGCTGGTCGATAACCACGTGCAGTGGGAAAACAAGTCGGGTATCGATGCGCGCCGCATTACCTGGAAGCGCGTCATGGACATGAACGACCGCACCCTGCGCGATATCACCATCGGCCTCGGCGGACCCGGCAACGGCACCCCGCGCGAGAGCGGCTTCGACATCACCGTGGCCTCGGAAATCATGGCAATCTTCTGTCTCGCCACCGACCTCGACGACCTGAGTCGCCGTATCGGCAACATCGTGGTCGGCTACACGCGCGACCAGAAGCCGGTGCTGGCGCGCGACGTCAACGCGCCGGGCGCGATGACGGTATTGCTGAAGGATGCCTTCATGCCGAACCTGGTGCAGACGCTGGAAAATAACCCCGCCTTCATCCACGGCGGCCCGTTCGCCAATATCGCGCACGGCTGCAACTCGGTGATCGCCACCAAAACCGCGCTCAAGCTGGCCGACTACGTCGTCACCGAAGCCGGTTTTGGAGCCGATCTCGGCGCCGAGAAATTTTTCGATATCAAGTGCCGCAAAGCGGGCCTGAGTCCCGACGCGGTGGTGCTGGTGGCGACCGCGCGAGCGTTGAAAATGCATGGCGGCGTGGCCAAGGATCAACTCGCCGGTGAAAACGTCGAGGCCATCGTCAGGGGCTGCGACAATCTCGGTCGACATATCCGTAACCTGAAACAGTTCGGCGTGCCGGTGACGGTCGCGATAAACCGTTTCTCCGCCGACACCGAGGGTGAATTGGACGCGATTCGAGAATTTTGTGACGCGCTCGAGGTCAAGGCTTTCGACTGTAACCACTGGGGCGAGGGCAGCAAGGGAACCCAGGAACTAGCGCGGCACGTCGCCGAGGTTGCGGATTCCGGGCAGTCGCAGTTCCACACGCTGTACGACGACGACATGCCCTTATGGGACAAGGCGCGCCATATCGCGCGCACGCTCTACGGCGCCGACGATATCATTGCCGACAAGAAAGTACGCGATCAGTTTGCCCGTTTCGAAGCCGACGGATACGGCCACTTCCCGGTCTGCATGGCCAAGACCCAGTACAGTTTTTCCACCGACCCTTCGCTGATCGGCGCGCCCAGCGGGCACGAAGTGCCGATTCGTGAAGTGCGCCTGTCGGCCGGCGCCGAGTTCATTGTTGCGGTTTGCGGAGACATCATGACCATGCCGGGATTGCCGCGGGTGCCCTCGGCGGACAATATTCACCTGAATGCGGACGGCCAGGTCGAGGGCTTGTTTTAGCCGGGAGTGGAACCCTCACTGAATAATAAAGGAGTCCGGGGTCATTCCCGCGCAAGCGGGGATCTTGTATCAAACAGGAAGCATATTCTTCAAGATTTCCGACCGGTCGTGCCGGTTTTCTGAAGCGAAGCATGTGAACTGAGTTCAAATTAGGAGCGTATAGGTTTTATGGACCCCGCCGAACAGTATCAAAGTTTTATCTCCTGGCAGTGCCGCCTGCGTAAGCTCGCCATGCGCGAGCGAGACGGGCGCCCCAGCGAGGGCATGAGAGCCGGTATACACGCGGTCGCCGGGGGTGACGAACAGGCCCGGATCAACGTCCTGATCAACCGTGTGAACTCATCCGATCGCACCAGCGAGTTCCGTCATATCATCCGCAAAACGCACGATTCGAGTCAATGGGTAAAGAACGGACTGCGGATCCTGGCCGAACTGCATTATCACGAAACAGATCAGTTCGTGAACGAATTATCCGCGCTGTTCAGTTACGACTCTTCAATCGCCTATGCCTTGCTAAAGGCAGGGCAGTGCAAGCTGAGGTTCGCCGAGGGCAGCATCGAGCATGCTTTCGATTTCGATGTCAGGTCGCTGGACCAGGATGACGAGCTGTTCCAGGCAACCTACTGGCACAATCACCTGTTCAACCCCGCGCTGCCGGGCAAGGTGCGGGTGCTGGCGTTTACGCCGCGGTTATAAAATTTTCTTAAAGTTTTCGTAGAGCAATTCCGCCAGCCGGTTCATCTCCGGCATCGCGGCACGGGCCCGCTGGTCGAACTGTTCCAGGGCATCGGTGCCGAGGCTGTTTACCAGCGCCGACCTGTACTCCGGGACACAACCCCACTGCATCACCGTATCGGCACGCACTTCGATGTGAAACTGCACCGCGTAGGCGTGCTCGCGGTACTTGAAAATCTGGTAGCGGGTGCTGTCCGAGGAACCCAGCACGGTCACCTCGGCGTTGTTCTCGAGATCGCACACCTCGTAAGAATGCCACTGCACCGCCGCGATGGTTTGCGGGTAGTCGCCGAACAGCGAGTCCTGTCGTGCCGCCGGCGTCATGTCGATATCGAGCACGCCGATTTCCGGCGGGTCCGACGGCTGCACCTTGCCGCCCAGCACTTCGCCGAGCAGCTGGCAGCCGAGGCAAAACCCGAGGAAGGGTTTTTGCAGGTCTACGACCCATTCGCGGATTCGCTTTTTTTCCTCGACCAGCCATGGGTGCTCGTCTTCCATCCAGGTGTCCATCGGACCGCCCATGCAAAGCATCGCTTCAAAGTCGGCGAGGTCGGCCGGGATGGTTTCGCCCGCGTCGAGCTCGATCTGGGTCAACCTGAATCCGTCAGCTTCCATCAGGTCCTTGATATAGCCGGGATCTTCGATCGCGATATGTTGTAACACCAGGATATTTTTCATTGGTCTTCCAGGTAGATTGAGAGTTCCCGCAAATGACGTTCGTCGTCGTGATCGTCGATCGACTGCGTGCGCGCGATGTGTTCGACGTAATGCGACGGAAATTCATGCTCCAGCGCGCCGCGCAGCACGTGCTCCTTGTACCAGTGATAGGGCCGTCGCCGCCGATCGATTTCCAGCGCGAAGTAGGTAAAGACCTCGATGCCCTCGCCGTGCAGGGCGGTAACCTGGATCTCCCGGCGCTCGTAGCCGATACCGGCACCTTCGTAAACATCGAGCTCGAGCCTGTCGTCGTGCGTCATCAGATAGACCGCGCCATAGACGATATCTCCCGGATTGCCGGTAAAGTCGATATCGCACTTGCCCGATAAATCCCGCCCTTTCTTGTGCCAGCAAAGTTGATGCTGATGCAGCGTCGCGACGCAATGTTTTGAGGCCTGGGGGATGCGTTCCAGCAGGCGCGCGCTCGACAGGTTCGAGCCGAAAGCGAAATAACTAGTCTTCATTCGGGTCCGCCGGCCCCTGTTCCAGTTTGGCATAAAGCTGATTGACGCTCGGCTGAATCAGCCAGATGCCGAGCGGAAAAATGAACAGCATGAAAAAGGTGCTGCTGAAAATCATGAAATCGGCTTCCGTGTTTTCCTGCAGCGACTTGAGCTGACGCGCGGTATACCACAGGCCGTAAAATGTGCCGACCATCGAAAACATGTGCATCGGCAGCAGCCAGAGCGGCGGTCTCGACGGTACGCCGTCCTGCAGCAGGGGGATATAGAGGAAGATGTACATCAACAGGTAGACGATCGGAAGCAGCAGGCCGACCGCGAAAGGGAGCGGGCTGCGTTGGCGCGACTCGGGCAACTGTCGATTCGCCCAGGCGCCGATGCTGAGCATCCAGCCAAACAGCACCAGTAACATGAACAGTCCGATCGTCGCTACCACCAGCGGTTCGAGCGGGAGGTCGAACATCAGGCTCATGATGGTCGGCAACGCCAGCATCAGGAACAGCTCCCAGTGACGCAGTTTGAGAAAAAATGTCATGCGCGGAGTTTCAGTGTTGCGATACCGCGCAATTATAGAGGGGCGTGCCTGTCAACAAAAGCACACTAATTTCGGGGGTTCAGGCGGCGCTACTGCGAGCAGCGCGCTTGCGTTCGTGCTCGAGCAACAGTTTCTTGCGAATGCGGATATTCTTCGGCGTTACCTCGACCAGCTCGTCGTCGTCGATAAACTCGAGCGCCTGCTCCAGCGTCATCCGCACCGGTTTGGTCAGGATCAGGTTTTCATCGGTGCCGGCAGCGCGGATATTGGTCAGCTGCTTGGCCTTGAGCGGGTTTACCACGAGATCGTTGGCGCGGCTGTGGATGCCAACCACCATGCCCTCGTAAACCGGTTCCGCGTGGCCGATCATCAGGCGTCCGCGCTCCTGCAGGTTGAACAGGGCGTAAGCCAGCGCCTTGCCGGTGGCGGTCGAAATCAAGACGCCGTTCTGGCGCTGACCGATGGCGCCATCGATCTTCGGCCCGTAGTGATCGAACACATGGTAAATCAGGCCGCTGCCAGAGCTTAAGGTCAGGAACTCGGCCTGGAAGCCGATCAGGCCGCGTGACGGAATCACGTAGTCTATGCGCACGCGGCCGTTGCCGTCGGGCAGCATATCCTTGAGTTCGGCCTTGCGCTTGCCGAGCGCTTCCATCACCGCACCCTGGTTCTGTTCCTCGACATCGACGGTAAGCTGCTCGTAGGGTTCGCAGGCCTCGCCGTCGATTTCTCGAATAATGACTTCGGGCCGGGATACCGACAGCTCGAAACCCTCGCGCCGCATGTTTTCGATCAGGATACCGAGATGCAGCTCGCCGCGTCCGCTGACGCGAAACTTGTCGGCGTCCGCCAGCTGCTCCACGCGCAGCGCGACGTTATGCAGGCACTCGCGCTGCAGGCGTTCTTCGATCTGGCGCGAGGTCAGGAATTTCCCGTCCTGGCCGCAGAAGGGTGAACTGTTGACGCTGAAGGTCATGCTGACGGTGGGTTCGTCAACCGTCAGCGGCGGCAGCGCCTCGACCCGGTTTCGATCGCACAGGGTGTCGGAAATGAATAATGGATCGATGCCGGAGAACACGATGATGTCGCCGGCCTGGGCGGATTCGACCTCGATGCGCTGCAGCCCGTCGAAACCGAACAATTGCATCATGCGGCCGTCACGAAGCTTGCCCTCGGCATCGATTATCTTGATCGCGGTGTTGCGTGCGATCTGGCCCCGGGTAATGCGACCGATACCGAGTACGCCCTTGTAGCTGTCGTAGTCGAGGCTCGATACCTGCAACTGAAACGGGCCGTCTACCTCGACGCTGGGAGGCTCGACGTGTTCGATGATCGCCTCGAACAGCGGCGTCATATCGCCGCTGCGATCCTGGTCGTTGTCGCTGGCATAACCGTTAAGCGCCGAGGCGTAGATTACCGGGAAGTCGAGCTGTTTTTCAGTGGCGCCGAGCCGGTCGAACAGATCGAATACCTGGTCGATGACCCAGTCGGGTCGCGCGCCGTTACGGTCGATTTTGTTGATCACGACGATCGGGGTAAAGCCCATGGCGAAGGCTTTTTGCGTGACGAAGCGGGTTTGCGGCATTGGCCCCTCGACCGCGTCCACCAGCAGCAGCACCGAGTCGACCATCGACAGGATGCGTTCGACCTCGCCGCCGAAATCGGCGTGCCCCGGCGTATCGACGATATTGATGCGGAAGTCCTGGCCGCTACCCGTTTGTTGCCAGTTGATGGCGGTGTTCTTGGACAGGATCGTAATGCCACGTTCTTTCTCGAGCTCGTTCGAGTCCATGACGCGCTCGCTGTCGTCGGCGCGGCTGTCCAGCGTGCCGGACTGGCGCAGCAATTGATCGACCAGCGTGGTTTTTCCGTGGTCGACATGCGCGATGATTGCGATATTTCGCAGGTTGTCTCGTTGCGTGCTCATAGGGGGATTACAGGGCAGGGTAAGGCGCGCGATTATAATGGTTTGGGGCTATTCCACAACCCCCCCAACGGGAGTCATTCCCGCGCAAGCGGGGATCCTGTGAGAGTGGCAGCGTTACGAGATTACCGCTTGCGCGGGAATGACTTGCGTCTGTGGCAGCCCGGTGCGGACACCGGAATGACTGGCTAGCCCAGTCCCTGCACCAGCTCCAGCATCGCCTGCGCGTGGCCCTTGGCTTTCACCTTGTAGTCGACGTGTGCCAGCTTGCCCTGCTTGTCGATGACAAAGGTCGAACGACCGATGCCCATGTAGGTTCTACCCATGAACTTGCGTTCACCCCAGGTGCCGTAAAGTTCACACAGTTCGCCGCCGGTATCGGCCAGTAGCTTGACCTTGAGGTCGTGCTTGTTGATGAATTTCTGGTGTTTTTCGCAACTGTCCTTGCTCACACCAAGCACCACGGTATCGGCGGCGCCGAACTGGTCGATGAGGCCGGTAAACTCGTTGGCCTCGACGGTGCAGCCCGGGGTATCGTCCTTGGGATAAAAATAAAGCACGACATTCTTGCTGCCGCGGAATTGCGCGAGGCTGATCTCGTCGCCGTTCTGATCGATCGAGGTGAAATCGGGAGCGAGCTGATTCTGTTCAAGCATAGGGAGCGTCCGTTATGAATGGTAAGCGATGGAAACGAGCGCCAATGATAAGAGAGCCTCCGCCAAACATCAAAGCACAAGCCGTAGGGTTAATTGCCGCGGCTAGATCTTGCTCGATCCGTCACGGCCCCTGAGGAAACAGATTACCCGGGCCACCGGGAGAATCCCGGGCCCGGGTGTCGTCTCTGGCGCCCTCGGTAAGACTTCGAGAAACCGAGATTACGGCGACCGACGCCGACCCTTAGTGGTAAATGGCGGCCGTAGTGTTGCTTTCGGGCGGATTCGACAGGTAGAAATCGACCTCGATGGCGTCGAAATGAGTTACCGACAGTGGTTTTGTCACCTTGCATTCGATGGCTTCCTGCAGGCCCTCGGCGTCCATCCAGCAGTCGAAATATTCTTCTCTGATCACCGCGCCCATGGTATCGAGGAATTTGACGCGGGCATTGAATTGCGCAAGGTCCTGGCCGCTGCCATTAGAAAACATGACGTTGATGGTGCCGTTGCCCTCGCTATCGGTGACGACGTTCATGTAACCGTAAGCCTGTTCGATGGGGCCAAGCTGTGCATCCACCATCCTGGCATCGGCGTGAAATTCGAACGGGTGCGAGGCCGCGGTGGCCGGCTGCGAGCACAGTAGCGACACGAAAAGCACTGCCAGCACCTGGAAATATGAGCTTTGAATTGACATTTGATTCACCTTTATCTGCGCGGTTTCTGTTTCGATGAACAGATTTATACCGGGGTGCTGTGAAAAATCGGTGAAAAACAGAAATTACTTTGCCGTTTGACCCTGAACTCCTGTCAGAGGCCACCCAGCGCGGTGACGATAATGTAAACGCCGAGCGCCAGTAGCGCGATAAAAAACACCTTTCTGAACAGCGATTCGGAAATAACCCTTCGAATGCGCTGGCCCAGCAGCATCCCGATGACCGCCGGGAGCAATGCCAGCGCCGAGTAGGCGCCGAGTTCCAGGTCGAGCAGGGCGTTACCCTGCAGGGCCACCGCAAGCGCCAGTGTCGACAGGGTAAACAGCATACCCATCGCCTGGATTAACGCGTTGCGATCGAATCCAAGCGCCTGCAGGTAGAGGACGCCGGGCACCACGAACGATCCAGTCATGCCGGTTAGAGTCCCGTTTACCAGGCCCAGCAGCGGTCCGAGCCAGCTCGCCTGGCGCGTCGAAATCGACAATCGAAACCCGACCAGGCTGACGACCGAGTAGGCCGTGAGCAGGGTACCCAGCAGCGCGGAAAGCAGCGACAACTGCAGGTGGTTGAGCGCCTGCGCCCCGAACCAGATACTGAGCGTGGCTGCCAGCAGGAATGGCCATGTCCGCTGCAGGATAAGCCTGGCGTAACCGCCGACCATGGCCTGCCAGAGGTTGGTGACAAACGATGGTACCAGTAGCAGGGCCATCGCCGTCGGCAGATCGATCGCCACGGTCAGTATCGCGAGGCTGACGGTAGGGAGGCCCAGGCCGATAACGCCCTTGACCAGGCCCGCGAGCAGGAAGGTCGCCAGAATCAGAACAACGGTGGCGTCAATCATCCCGGGACGCGACCTGTTTCAGGGCAGGTCGCGGATCAACAAACCGCTCGGGAATCGCCGGAATCGAGGTAAACATTCTTTTGTTATCACCAACTATACATCGTTCCCAGAACGCCTCGCCTCGGCAGCCGACGGGACGCGAGACGGTTTGCCGATCCGATCTCGTGGTTACGATCTATTCTGGGACCAGAAACTGTGGAGCACGATTTGAGCCGTGCTCGGGTTATCCCCGGGCATTTCAAGAATCATTTCGATCAGCTTTCTTTCGCCGGGCGAGCCGACGTAACCTTCGACATCCCTGGTCCGGTAGGCCATGGCCCAGTCACCAAACTGGCGGCTCTCGATGGCCTCCCGGGACACCAGAATGATCCCGCTGTGCAGTTCGTCTTCCTGAATTATCTTATAGATGATATCGACATTATCCCTCGGACCTTCAATGTATTGCATGAAGTTGCCACCGATGTAAAGCAGGATGCCGGTAACGCCATATCCCTTGTTTCGTTCCCGTGCCCGTCTTAACAGGTAATCGATCTCCTCATGACTCAAAAGCCGTACGGCTGACGAAACGTAAACAAGCGAATCTAGATTTTCGTCAGACATCTCTACACCCAAAGCTCATATCAGCGGCCTGGCTTTAACCCTCGAAGGATGTTAAATGACATTAACTCATTGATATAAAATAACTTTTTAACCCTAAGACTGTTCTTCTGTCAACCTGAACAAGCTATCTTAACAGAGTATTCGTGTTGCCTGAATGCGGCTAGCGGTAGCACCAGTACTTGACTGCCTGGCGGTCGAGGAACGCCTCGGCTTCCTTGCCCTGCAGCATCGCTAGCGTGGACAGGATGCCGGCCTCGGTGCAGGTAGCCGCGGCCACCGTCACCGAGAGCGGGGACTCGGTGTTGGGCCAGCCGGTATTCGGATTCAGGATGTGCCCGTAGCGTTTGCCATTGTGCAGGATGAACTTGAATACGTCGCCGCTGGTGGCGAGCGCGCCGCGCTTGAGTTGGATCACCGCGTTCGCGTCACCCGCGCGGTGCGGGTTTTCGATGCCGGTCATCCAGGCCGAGCCGTCCGCCAGCGGCCGGCGGGCGTGGCAGTCGCCGCCAAAATTCACCAGGAAACTGTCGTCGGTGTTACGGGATAAGAGGCGCAGCGCGGAGTCGACGGCATACTCCTTGCCGATGCCGCCGAAATCGATTTCCATGCCCGGGGGCAGCGTCAGGTAGGGTTTGTCCCAGGTGACTTTTTGCCAGCCGATGTGGGGCAGCAGGCGGTCGATTTCGGGCTGTGTCGGTATGCGTCCGCCATCGACGAACTTCCAGGCGCGGCGCAGAATGCCGGATGTGATATCGAACCAGCCGTCGCTCAGGTCGTAGCAGTTTTGCGCGAAGTCGAGCATGAGCGCGGTTTCGGCGTCGACTTCGATACGCCCGGCGCCGCTATTGATTTGATGGACGATATTGTCGTTGCGATAGCGGCTGAATTTTTGCTCGATACGCAGCGCTTCGTTTTGCGCCAGTTCCAGCAATTCCCGCGCTGATGCCTTGCTGTTTCCTTCGAGCAGGACTTCGCAGGGACTGGCCATGCATTGAAACCGGCCGACCCACAATTTTCCGCGTCTGCTGATGCTCAAGGATTTCGTCACTGCCGTCGATACCGCCGTCGTTTGCGAACACACGCTCTCGGCCAATGGCGGGCGGCGCTCCGATGAGGTGCATTTTAGCGCCGCATCGGCCCGGGGCAAAATCGGTTATGGCGCGTTACCACCTGAACGAGTAGTTGAACTGGACGATCGTGGCTTCCACGGTCGGGTACAGGTCCTGCTGGGCCAGTTGCCCGAAGGCTTCGGATGGCGACGAGTCTCCCTCCTGCTCGTATAGCTCCAGGCGGAACGACCACGAGCTTTGCTCGTCGATCTGTCTACCGAACTTGAAGCCGACGGTAGTAGCTTCCATTTCACCCAGGCGATAGTCGGCGCTGGCATCACTCGGAAGCTCGCCGTCGCGCAGGAAGTAATAATAGAAATCGGCTTCAGATTGCTCGTACCAGCGCAGACGCGGTTGAAAATAATAGCCGTTGTCGAGGGTCCAGCGGTAGCTGAAGTCGAAGGTGTTCGAATCGACCCCCCAATCGTCCGTCATGAAACGGTACGACGCGGTGAAGATATCCTTGTTGGTAAGAATCTTCTTGTACTTGCCGTAGATACTCTGCCGCGAGCGCGAATCGGGGCGGCTTTCGAACAACTGGTTGATCGGTTCGCCGGTAACATTATCGACCTCACTGACGAACTTGTAGGGATCGGTCAGGTAGCCATCGGCTTCGCTCAGCGACAGGTTTACCTGGAACAGGCTGGAGCGATCGATTACCTGGGTAACCCCGAGCAAGAAATCGACGACGGTCCTGGTATCGGTATTATTTTTATCCTGCGCCAGCATATCGGTCAACGGTTCGGGCGCGCCGCCCACCGGGTCGATGTCATCGAACTCGACATTGACGCCATAGGACCAGGTCGTATTCTTCTGGTTGGTATCGCGCTGCCACATGGCGTTGCCGCTGAGGGAGGTAAAATCGTATTCCTTCGAAAGCTTTTCCCAGTTCATGCTGAAGCTGACGCGAGTATCCTTGAAAGTGTCGTCTAACGGGGTCTCGTTGGGCGCGACCTGGTAGCTCCCGTTACCCGACGGACGGATAAAGGTCTGCACCATAGTAGAGGGCACGGCACCG
This sequence comes from Gammaproteobacteria bacterium, assembly GCA_009937625.1. Lineage (GTDB taxonomy): Bacteria > Pseudomonadota > Gammaproteobacteria. Next base: position 42,442 of record JAACFA010000035.1, read on the forward strand.
CTAGCCGACGCGCCGGTCAGGCTGTCGAGCACCAGCTTCATGGTTAGAGATTCGTCGTCGCCGAGATCCCTGGTGCCGCTGATAACCGGCTCGAAAGCCTCGACGCGATCGTCGGATTCACTGTAGAACAGCACCGCGGTGTCGACATCCCAGTCGCCCTCTTCGGCCTGCACCGGCGCACCCAGCAGCGAGCAGGTTGCTGCGGACAACAAACCTGCAACCTTTTTTTTGCTTAGTTGCATCCACAGCCCCCGCCAGCAAATCCCTGTCCGCCGCTGGAGGCTTCCTTACTGAAGTAAATGTGTTCGTCGAAGGCAAGATCGAGCGCATCCGCATTCATCAGCATGTCCTCGCGCGCCAGCAAATCGCGTTCCCAGGGTTTGACGCCGAGCGAAGAACAACCGCTTGCGATCAACGCGCCGCATAAGATGAGGCTATGGCACTTGATATTCATAGTAATTCCTCGATTTCACGTTCGTACTTTTCGATGTCCTTGGTGTAGAAGCCGATGTGCTTCTTAACCACCTTGCCGGAGGCGTCTATCAGGTACGAGGTCGGCATGCCCTCGACCTTGAATTCTTCGGCGATCCGCCTTCACCTTGCTCAGAAAGCGATGCATGGCCTCGGATTCCGCATCCAGGTTAACCGTGACTACGGTAAAGGCATCGGCCGGGTATTTGGTTAGCAACTGGTTCATCCAGGGGAATGATCTCTGGCAGGGCTTGCACCAGGACGCCCAGAAGTCGAGGTAGAGCACCTTGCCGTGGTAACTCGAAAGGTCGAGTTGTTTGATGTCATAAATCTCGGCCCTGGCCGGAATTGCCGCCAGCAGCAACAGCAAGAAAATCGGTTTCATGAGATGTCTCGTCACGTTATTTTCCTATTTGACACTAACGGCAATACTAGTGTTCCCCGCGTTAACGGTTTGTTAATCCGGGAACCGGACTTTCGCGATCATGCCGCCCGCGGGATTGGGCGCCAGTTCCAGCCCCCAGCCCTGGTAATCGCAGATTAGCTTGGAGATGTAGAGTCCGACCCCGTAGCCCTGACTGTTTTGCCCGCGATAGCCGAAATCGAAGATGTTTTGCAGGGATTCGCTGTCGATGCCGATACCGCTGTCGGTTATCGTCAGCAGCGACGCCTGCATGTCGATTCTGATCGAGCTCTGCTGTCCGTGCTTAACCCCGTTTTTGATCAGGTTGGTCAGGACCACGGTAATTAGCGTCCTGTCGGTTTCGAGAACAATTTCATCGGCGAGCCGGTTTTCGACAGCGATCTGCTTGGCGTCGAGTTCGAGGCCCAGACTTTCGATGATTTCGTCGACCAGCGGTCGCAGTGCAATCCGCTCGCCCGTGTTGCGGGTCGGTTGGTCGCGGGTTACGGCCAGCAGCGCGTGAATCATATTGGCCATGTTGGCCGAGGCACGCTGGATCTTTTCCAGGTGAGGCACGGTCTCGGGGTCGTCGTGGCGGCTGGAAATCAGGTCTGCCGAGGTTTGCACGATAGTCAGCGGCGAGCGCAGCTCGTGGCTTGCCATCGCCGCGAAAGCCATTTGTTTTTCGACGTAGGAATCCATTTTTCGGGTGTAGGAGTCGAAAGCCTGCGCAATTCTGCCGACCTCGTCGTCTGCGAAGCGATCGCTGAGGCGAACACCACGCTCTGTGCGATCGGGCCGGACAGCTTCTTGCTCAAAATCCTGGAGATGACAAACACGACGACTAGCAGCACCACCCAGGCAACGCTCAGGATAATTTCGAGCATTGCCTCGGAGCGTTCGATTTCGGTAACGTCGTGTCGAATGTAAACCCGATCGTCGCCAACCGAAGCTACCGTGACGTGGTAAGCCTTGTCGTCGATCTTGATGTCATGATGCACGCCCGCGTCGAGTTCGGCGAGGTAGTCCGAAATCGGCTGCGTCTGCTGTCGGCTTTCCAGGTATATGCTCAGGCTAGCCGAGCGCGGCAGCGGGGCAGACGGGTTCTTTGCCAGCAATTCCCGGATGTTCTGCAGTTCGTATTCGGTTTGCCTGGCGAGCAGGTCGTCTTCGAGTATTTCGTTCGAGTAGTAGACGACGAGGGTTAGCAGCGACAGAAAAAACACCGATGCCAGCAGAAAACTGACCATGATTCTGCGAAACAGCGGTGAGCCGCCGAGCAACGATTTCACCGCGCTTCGCTCCCGATACGATAACCAACGCCGTGGATGGTATGGATCAGTTCGCTGTCGAAAGGCTTGTCGAT